>JABXJZ010000168.1 GCA_013375335.1 Desulfobacterales bacterium | reverse complement strand
ATAGCGCTCACAGGCCCTCGCGATCTTTTCACATGCATGGAGCCGATCTTGAATGGTTTCCGGTATGCCTTTCTCATCCATTGCCAGAGCCACCAAAGGATCATTGTATCTGCTCGCCAGCGGCACGACCTCTTGGAGGCTCACTTCCTCTGCCTTGGTCGAATTGATCAGAGAGGGCTGACCGTTTCTAGCTTGCAGGCCAGCCTCCAGCACAGCTGGATCTGAACTGTCGATACTGAGGGGGGTCTGTATCTCACTTTGAATGGTCTCAACCGCCCATTTCATTGACTGAATCTCCTCCTCTCGCGATCCCGCCCCTGTGCCCACATTTACATCGACGAAGTCGGCCCCGGCGTCGGCCTGCCTTTTCGCCAAATCCATGATTTCTCGTGCGTCTCGATTCTGGATTGCAGCCCTGACGGAAGATAGGGTCGCGTTGATCTTCTCTCCAATGATGATCATGATTCGTTGTCCCCTTTGCTTACAAGTCCATGACAGAAGGCCTTAGTGTCGGAATCTCTTTGTTGATTCGTTCTCGAATCTCCAAGGGGAGGACTGGTTGGGCAGGCCCGTCGAGGATCTCCCTGACCCTGTGGGCTGCTCGTGCGGAAGCATCCCTCGCGCCCATACCTTTCCATTTATCTCGATCTTCTCTGTCACTGAGTTGGGGATGATACTGTTCAGAGCGCATATGGCGTCGGGTATGGCGGCTGGAGACAAAATGGCCACCGGGCCCTGCCTTCTTCAGCTCATCGAAGGCCAGGGTCTCATCATTTACCTGGATCCCTTCCACTGCCCGCATCACCATGCCTATGATTTCATTGTCGATCACCAGCTTCTCGTAAGAGGCGGTCATACAGAACTCCAGAAATCCAGCGGCATCGTGGATGAAATTCCCCCCTGCCAGGCCGACCATGAGGTTCGTTATGGCAGATTCATATCCTGCCTGAACATCGTTCACCTTGGAATCGGACATGCCGGCTGTGGAATAGAGGGGAAGCCTGTAGAACCGAGCCATTTGAGCTGAGGCAGCGTTCATCAACCCCATTTCCACTGCACCAGAAAGGTATTTCATGTCGCGTAGATCCGTGATGGAGGAGATGCAGCCATACAGTACTGGAGTGCCCGGGCTAACGAGCTGTGTAAGCATAACGCCAGCTAGTGTATCAACGTTCTGCACCACCAGATTACCCGCCAGGGTGATGGGAGCTGTGGCGCCACAAAGGGGCTCCGCTGGCACAACCACGGGAATTCCATTTTGCACGACCTCCATGGTAAGCCGGCTGTAGGCTTCGTCCAGCCTGAATGGACTGATGTTGCATGTCACCATCGAGATGAACGGGCGCTCCCTCAGCTTACCCGATGAACCCGCTATGATCTCCGCCATTTTGATGACATCCCTTACCCCTTCTGTGGTATAGACCCCACCCATTACGTGTTTGCTGGTCCGGTTTAAAGCAGCACCGAAGCGATTTACATCCACACCTTCCACGGGAAGGTCATTCGGATACACATTGAGCATATAGATATGAATATTATCCAGAGCATCCACGAGACGAGCCATGTTCATGACATCCGCAAGCTGTGCGCGGCGAGAGTCGTGGCTCCCTGGATCCTGGACGTTCAACGCGGTACCGCCTGTTCCCATATGAACTGCGTTCCCTCCAATCTGGCAATCGAGCTCACCGTTTTCAGCCCGACCGCACAGGCGAACCACAGAGGGCGCCTTGCTCAGTAACTGCTCCACGAGATCCTGATCAATCCTGACCGCCCGGCTGGCCTCATCTACCTCTGCGCCCGCATCGCGGAAGAGCTTCCTCGCCTCAGGGGGGGTCACCTCCACCCCCACCTCGGCAAACACCCTGAGGCTCGTCGCGTGAATCCTTTGGATCTCTTCAGTGGTAAGGGGCTTATACTGGCCCCCGGGTAAGCCCTTTCGTACTTGCATCTCCTATACTCTCCTGGCCTCGCAATGCTTCATTGGACAGTCCAGACAAGGGTTATATGCCATCTTTGCTCCATTATTATAGACGCCAAAGACGCCAGAGATCGACTTTCGCGGCCTCATGAGACACGAAGGCAGTAGTTCAATACCGGTTCCATTTGAGTCGAAAAATTCAAAGAGATTCTTCTGCTCCGTGATCGGCCAATCGCAATAGCCCGGGCTGAAACGTAAGGTTACTCGTTTATCTTCTGATTCATATCCCCTTGTGAAGCCTTGATGAAACTCCTCGACCATGTTCTCTACAGCGACTGACCCCATAGAATCCAAGATGTAGGCATCTGAGAGACGATTACCCTCCATAAGCCGTGCAATCTCCTTTTCAATACCACTGCCAATAGTTGCCAAGAAGCAGATCATTGTCTCGCAATCCTTCATGGCTTTGGAGAGCCTTGGGCTTCCAAAGGCCCGACCTCCCACCATATGAAGCCCACTGTTGTTAATTGACTCGATCTTCTTGGCCTCATAATGCAGCCGGGGAACCACGAGTTGTTCTAGACTAGTTCCCAGCTTTTCTACTCTAACGGTAACAGAACGGGAAAGTCCGTGAGATCCCCTTCCGCCTAGAAGCCTCGCTAGGCCATGGCTCTCGATACCTGGTTTGATTGCCCCGGGAGATCTGTAGATCATTCTGTGCAAATTATCTCTGCTAAAAACTGTTAGACTGACGTAGTATTAATAAAAAATATTTCACCTGAAATTATATAGAAGGTCCTTTTTTGTCAATGCCTTCTCCTGGCTCATAGCTCAACTACCTGAATACACGAAAAGATTTCTTGTTATCGAAAGCGGGGACGCCCGAAAGGCTATTCGACCTCTAGATCTTGGACATCTAGCATGTGAGTGAGCATATTGAGACCGTCTACGATTTTCTCTACTTCATTCTTGGGAAGCCTTTTGAGGCCGTCTACAATCTTCCGCTGAACGGGGGGAGGTGCATGTTGTGCAAGCCGGTTGCCTGCTTCGGTCAACTCGATAGTAATCATCCGACGATCAGGGGCATTCCTCAGCCGGCGTACAAGCCCTTTCTGTTCGAGACGATCAACAATCCCGGTGACCGTGCTCGATTTGACCATGATAGTCCTGGCAATTTGCGAAAGGGAAAGGGGACCATTCTCATAGAGGGCCAGAAGACAGCTAACCTGGGGAGCACTCACTTGATACTTCTTGTTTAGCTCCTTGGTATAAAGCTCTCCCGCCTGCATGAGCCTGCGGATCAGGTAGATGATCTCCCTGATACGGTCCTGCAGGGGCCCGGAAGTCATCCCTTCAAAGGGCGTTTGCTCGTTTAACATCTCCTGCTGCCTCTTCAAAAAAGTTTGGATTAAAATATTTTCAGCTAATATTTTTTTAGCACAAAAAAAATCCATAGTCAAAACTTTTTTTGGCACTAAAAGGAGGCCTCAAATTCCATGTGCATAGCGGATATGAGCCTTTGTCATATACCCGGCAAGGCTAAGACGGGTCATCGCACATCTTCTTGCCGAAGACCCGGCCGTCGGATAAAATATCAATGGAGGTCGAGATGGAGGGAGAAAGGGCTTTACGTCTCGACGGAAACGTGTATAGCATAGGCCATACAAGCTAATGAATAGGGGCTGAGGAGAGATACATGCTGAGACGATCCTGGAGGTTCGCAGCGGGGATCATTGGCCAGGTACTCTGGAACTTAGGCCTCATTGCCCTCGGTAGTGTACTTTGTGCAGTGGCCCTCAAGGGGATCCTGATCCCCCATGGGTTCTTTGGCGCCGGATTTACCGGAGTTGCACTGGTAGTCCATTACTTAGTCCCCTCTCTACCAGTGGCAGTGCTCTACTTCATTCTAAATATACCTCTTTATGGTCTAGGATGGATACAGCTGGGGCGCCGCTTTTTCCTTTACAGCATTGCTGGAATGCTGATCTTCTCCGGCGCTCTGGCAGTCAACTATGTCCCGCTGCCTGTTTATGACAAAATCCCGAGCGCCGTTCTTGCTGGGATCATTATAGGGGCAGGATCGGGGGTCATTTTGAGGTCTTTGGGATCGGCAGGCGGGTTAGACATCCTGTCGATCGTCCTTCTCAAACAGTTCTCCATCCGCCTGGGGCACCACCATTTTGGCCTTTAACAGTCTGGTGCTCGCAGCGGGGGCTATCCTCTTCTCACTGGAGAGAGCCCTTTACACTCTGATCTATCTATATGTCAATTCCCTTATGATCAATCTCGTAGTCACGGGACTGAGCCAGAGGAAGGCTGTCTACATCATCTCGCCTCACTGGGAGGAGATTTCCAGGGAGATTCAGGAGAAAGTCAACCGGGGGGTGACGATATTAGGTGGCCGGGGAGGCTACACAGGCCGGGAGCAACAAATCTTATATACGGTTGTCACTTTCCGGGAGTT
>JABXJZ010000497.1 GCA_013375335.1 Desulfobacterales bacterium | reverse complement strand
ATTATCACCAACTTCTGGAGCTCCATGCAAGGCGTCACCGATCCCCTCTCCACCCTCCTCTTACTCGCAATCATTGCTCCGATCCCCATATATGCCACCATGGCGGTGCTTCCCACCATCCTGGTCCTCGAATTAACCAGAACCCACCGCACCTCCTTCATCCTGAACTTTGCTCAAAAGCTGGGAATAACCAAAGAAATCGCATATCCTACGACCTGACTCCATCCCACATCCCCTGCGTTATGCTTGTCAACTTCTTCCTCTGAACACCATCCTTGCATCAGAATGGCCGCTCCCTCCCCTGATTACATGAATTCATCTAATTTGCGATCGGCAGGGATCTTCCCATATGGAAGGTGACACCGTTAATAACTCGGGATCCGAATTGTACGTATGAACTCCAACGTATTCTTTTCTTCTTTGTTCACAATAAGAGCCAAAAATTATCTCTTCTTCTTTATCAACACGAATAGGAGAATTATGGCCATCGCCAAAATAGCTTCTCCATGCTCCGATGCGGTAGGAGTTTCTTTTACTTCATGGGGTGTTACAATATTGGAAGATACCAACAACCATTGAGACATAAAATTAGGACCTCTATATATAGCCTTTACCCAATGTCCGGAATGTACATCATACCAAGATGTTGTATTAACTCCGCTGAATTCCCCATAGAGCCTCCATGTTTCGTATTCTGTGTCTTCCACTGTGATTACTTCCTTTGATTGCACGGAACTATTGCTGAGCCCTAGCGCGACAGTAGCCCCTACCTCTATGTCAATCGGTATCCAACCAAAGTAATAGGTTGCAACCCACCAAGAAGTTCCGTCGATAACGCTACGATCGGTTACATTGATTGTAAGCCAATATTCATAGGTTCTTGCACCAGTCTGGACACTCTGTGTGATGTTAAATAACTGCTCATCCACATACCCGATATACGTGAAATTTAACCAGCCTTCCTCCAATATCGACATATCCGTTGCGTTTAGTTGTTGACTCACCCCATCTGCATATTGGCCCGCTGATGGGTTTATTAGACCATAAACGATCTCAGATTCCCTAAGCAGGGATTTCGTATTTGCCGGGGGAATAAAGACAAAAGTTACTGTCACTGTCATTATCAACATTGCCAACGCTGGCATTTTACGCATTTTTGTCACCCGGGTTGCAAGAAGTTGAAGTTTTCTACGCGCTTGCCTTATTAAAATAAAAAAAGGAG
>JABXJZ010000167.1 GCA_013375335.1 Desulfobacterales bacterium | reverse complement strand
CATCGCTCCTATCATCTGGATTATGCGATTGATAGACCATCTTTCTAGTTAAGCAGGAATTGTGCCAAAGTGGTGCTATGGTTAATATTCCAATTATTGCAGGTGCTTAGTGTCTACATACTATATACCAGACATTCATATGTGCAGTATGGGTGAGGTTGATGTGGAGGATGGTAGAAACATAACATTTTGAAATGATAAGAATTCCCTTCGTTGGGTGGGAAATATAGCTGAAATCCCTTGTATGCCAAGGGAAGAATATCCACAAAATATGCCGTTCTTGGGTTAGGCTATGGCGGGGGGCTCGTGCCTGCCCGCCATTGCTCTCCCTCAGGCGAGGCGGGCGGGAGGGGTGTCAAGCGCAGGGAGGGACAACTTTACAGTGATGGAATTTATTGCGTGTTGCGCCTTTTTTGGCTAAATGTGGATAAAGCCCTCCGTTGAATCCCATGGCCGTCTTTAAAATTAGGAGGCATAGTCCTCAATGGGATAATCAGGATCTTTGTAGACCCCGTAGTTGAATTATGATGTGAATGAAGAGAAGTTGATTAGCTCATTTGATAAGCATCTTCTGAATCACATCACAGGTGTCCATCAACAACGGGGTACGCTTGTTTGGGTATACCCATCCTCTTCGGGCGCCAGTAAGTAAATCCAGGGGGCTAGCTAAGGAAGCAAATGAGCGCGGGGTAACTTATTCAGATGTTTTCTTATAGTAGCTTCGTTCGTAGTAAGAGTTCGTCTCTCTGTCAAACGTGGCTTCATCTTCGTGGATGTACCTTTCGCCTTCCCAATTTCCACGGGCACGCACTACCAGCTCCCCGAGTTCAAACTTCCTCCCGCAGGCAGGGCAACCCTCCGGGTTGAGGGTGTTAAATTTTTCAAGGTCTATGAGGGTCTTAGATCTGCCATGAGCTTTCATGGACAAGTCCTTTGTATGCTTTTGAGCTTAGACTGCCACTATTCATTCTTGTCAAGAGGCTTTGTCGCTATGATAAGATGATGTGCAAAGAGGTTTCGGGCTACCCTGTTTCTTGGTGATGACGTGTTTCAGGGAAGTATTCCTATCCATCATAGCTCTTCCTGCTAGGAACGCATTCTTGACTTAGGGGATTTCCTTTAATATCTGCACCTTATCAAAGAAGTCAGAAAACCCAAAGCACTATTTCCTCATGATGGGGCTTTTTCCGAAGGCCATACCTTGAGGGGGGATTGCATTTAAATTTAACACTTGATCTAATAAGAGTTGATCCTATAGATTACTCGACTCGGCTCTAGTACTTGAACGTAATGACTTCCCCTTAACTGGGGCTCTGGAAACCTTTAGCTAGGTAATGCAGTATGAGGAAGAGATTAATCTTTGTCCTTTGGTTGCCTTTGGTTCTTCCTATTAGCCTGTGCTCGAATGTGGAGGCCCAAGACGCCCATGGGATCGTGGAGGCAAGTTTCAATTATATGCGGGGCAGGACTTCCATCTCCACCGTGAAAATGACGATTCATCGTCCGGACTGGGACCGGACCCACACTATCAAGGCCTGGACAAAAGGGCAGAGTGACAGCATTTTTTGGATTACAGCCCCGCCAAGAGATAAGGGCAACGGCACCCTCAAGAAAAGGCGTGAGATGTGGATGTACAATCCAAAGGTCAACCGGGTAATCAAGATTCCGCCCTCCATGATGTCCCAAGCCTGGATGGGATCGGATTTCTCCAATGATGATCTGTCCAAGACCGAGAGCCTGATCGATGATTATTTCCATGAGATTATTGGCACTGAGACCCACGAGGGGAAAAAGATATACTTCATAGAGTCCATGCCCAAGCCTGAAGCGCCGGTGGTATGGGGTATGCAAAGGCTCAAAATTCGGGAGGATCACATCTTCCTGAGACAGGAGTTTTATGATGAGGACCTTAAGCTCGTCAAGTCCCTGACCGCTTACCAGATCCAGATGCTAAGCGGCAAGCTGTTTCCCAGGGTGTGGAAGATGCAAAAGGCAGATGTGGAGGATGAATATACTGTGCTTGAATATATGGAACTTATCTTTGATCAAGACCTGCCGGACCGTCTATTCACGCTGTCGTCGTTAAGGACCCCCAGAAGGTAGCAGACCATGTCCACCGATGTCAAAATGGCCTGGCGGAATATCTGGAGGAATCCGAGGAGATCCGTCCTGACTATATCCGCCATAGCGTTTGCGAGCCTGCTCCTAGTCTTTATGTTATCCTGGCAATTTGGCTCCTATAACACCATGATCAATTTCGCGGTAAGGATCCATACCGGGCACCTACAGGTGCAGGCGAAGGGGTATAAGGATAAGAGGAGCATTCGCCTGGTGGTTCCGGATCCAGAGGTGGTAGGCGGTATTTTGGATAAGACCCCGGGGGTGGCTGCCTATACCTTTCGTGCCAACGCCTTCTCACTGGCCTCCTCCAAGGACCGGACCTACGGCATCATCGTGACCGGGATTGACCCGACGCGGGAGGCCAAGGTATCCACCCTCAAAAAGCTGATTCGCCAGGGGAGCTATCTCTCCGAAGAGGACGCGAATCAGGCCTTAGTGGGAGAACTCCTGGCCAGGAACCTGCAGGTCGGCCTGGGTGATGAATTAGTCCTGCTTGGACAGGGGCGTGATGGTACTATTGCAGCCACTGTAGCTAAAGTAAGGGCGATTTACAGTTCAGGCCAGGACGAATTCGATCGTTCCTCCATACATATCCCGCTTAAGAACTTCCAGGACATATATAGCATGGGGGGTGCCGTCCACGAGGTGGTAGCGCTCTGCAAATCCCTGGATCGCCTGCCCGATGTGAAAAGTACTGTTGCGGCCGGCATTGAGAAGACCGACAAAAACGCCGCCTGGCGGTCTTAGATTGGAAGGAACTGATGCCGGGTTTGATCCAGGGGATTCAAATGGACCTGGTCAGCGGGCTTATCTTCTATATCATCTTGATCGTGGTGGTAGCGTTCAGTATCTTGAATACCTTCCTTATGTCCGTGTTCGAGCGGAAGAGGGAGTTCGGCGTCCTTATGGCCATCGGAACTACTCCTCGGAGGTTGACCAAGCTGCTCCTGATTGAATCCACTACCATGACGATGGTGGGCATTATCATCGGCATGATCGCCGGAAGCCTGATCACCTGGTATTTCCAAGCACATGGAATCGTTATCTCCAGTGCATCCGAGCTGATGAGACAGTGGGGCTTGCCTGAGCGTATGTATCCCCAGCTTTCCCTGCTCTCTGTCTCAATCGGACCTGGTATAGTGATGGTCATCACCTTTTTGACCGCCCTGTATCCGGCCCTTAGGGTCAGGCGCCTCCGCCCGGTGGAAGCGATGACATCCGTGTAGGTATTAGGGAGACATGCATTTACAGTTAGCCTGGCGAAACATTTGGCGAAACCCCAGACGGACGGTGGTCATCATGACTGCGGTGATTATCGGGGTTTGGAGCATGATCTTTTTGGGTGCTCTGATGCGGGGTATCGCTGACCAGATGGTCCGGAACGGTGTGGCTACACTCATCGGTCATCTCCAGGTGCACTGGAAGGGCTATCGAGATGACCCGGTTATCGAAAACAGCATGGCCGATCCTGAAGTGGTAGAAACCGCCCTTAAGAGGCTTATCCCACCTGGCTCCCAGTGGACCTCCAGGGTTCGCGTCAACGCCATTGCCAGCAATGCTCGACACTCAGACGGTGTCACCTTAGTGGGGATCGACCCGCTGCGGGAGGCGAGGGTCTCCTTCATCGGGCAAGCGGTCACCCAGGGGAATTACCTCAGGCCTGATGACAAATACGGGATTGTTGTGGGTAAGGCCTTAGTGGACAAGTTTGAGACCAAATTGGGCCGTAAGCTTGTTCTCATGTCCCAGGATACCGATCGGGAGATCGCCTCCCGGGCCTTCCGTATTGTGGGGATCTTCAGGGCCGAACTGCAGGCCACAGAAAAGCAGTTCGCCTTTGTCACCAAACCAGTGGCGCAGCACATGCTAAAGCTGAAGAATGGTATTTCCGAGGTGTCCATCATGTTGCCCGATCACCGGGAAGTCAGCCAGGTTTCTGCCGACCTGCGGGCCGCCTTGCCATCGACCGGTTATGAGGTTCAGACCTGGCGAGAGCTACTGCCCTTAATCACCGCATACTTGGAGATCTATGACACCTTTGTTTTCTTGTGGTACCTGGTGGTTTTCATTGCCATGGGCTTCGGCATCGTCAACACCATGCTCATGGCCGTGTTCGAGAGGATACGGGAGTTCGGCCTGCTCAAGGCATTAGGTATGAAGCCATGGTGGATCATCAAAGAGGTTCTCACAGAGTCATTTTTTCTCCTCCTCATCGGCATGGGTATTGGGAACATTTTGGGTTTTTTGAGTATTCTCGCCCTG
>JABXJZ010000166.1 GCA_013375335.1 Desulfobacterales bacterium | reverse complement strand
TGAGCCCGGTCCTTTCCAAATCGTCCAGCAATTTTCGACCAACGGGACCATCGAGCACTGCGTCGACGTGATGGTAGTCTCGAAACAGGAACGGTAGGTCCAGGACCATCATGCTTTCGCTAAAACCCGAGACAGGCCCTGTTGCGGTCACAGCTAGATCGATGGTCCCTATTTGCATTCCTTCCAGAAGCTCCCTTTCCCCCTTGCCAAGCTGGCCACCCGGGTAAACACGGATATCGATGGCTCCTCCAGTAGCCTCCCTGACGCGCTTGGCAAATTCCCTCGCTCCTTGGTTGTAGGCATGATGAGGCGGTGTGACGGTGGCGAGCTTCAACTTGAGGGTCCTCGCCTGGACAGCCCCACTGGAGCATAAGCCCGCGGAAAACATTAGACAGAGTACCGTAAAAATTAATCGTCTCATAGTCTCCCCTCCTTCCTTCTTTTAAGGTATTGTTAATATGGGATTTTGTTGTCCGATCTAATAATGCACTGCAGGAAGGGATGTCAACCAAAAAGTCCTGCGGTCCAGGTTACCAATTCCACAGTTCTCCTCCCGCCTCAGGGCATATTTCCTTGACCCGTCGGGGCTATTGCAATATATTTGTGATTGGTAAAATTCCATGGCTTGAGGAAACATGACGAGAAAGGAAATCGCATATTTCAGGGTCTTCCATGAGGTTTCCCGGGCTATCCTATCGGTGCTTGATTCAAGAGAGGTCCTCAACCTTATCGTAAGAAGGATCGTTCCGGCGATGAAATTGAAGGCCGCCAGCCTCCGGCTCCTGAATGAGAGGACGAATGATTTAGAGCTCATGGCATCCCATTTGTTGAGCAAGAAGTACGTGAACAAAGGGCCACTTAATGCAGACAAGAGTGTACCGGAGGTATTGGAGGGGAGGCCGGTGTTAATTACCGACGCCCAGAACGATCCGAGGATCCAGTATCGAAAGGAGAAGGCAGAAGAAGGGATCGCCTCAATCCTGAGCATACCTGTTCAGATTCACGATAAGGTGATTGGAATGCTGAGGCTTTATACCTCATCTCCCAGATCGTTTCCTGACGAAGAGATCGAATTTGCATCGGCGCTGGGTGAAATGGCCGGACTGGCGATACTAAATGCCAGGATGTATGAAAAGGAAAAGGAGAAGCTCACCAGCCTCTTTAAGAGGGGAGGTATAGAATCCACCCCACAAGAGGAGACTGAGAGATATGGGATCAGGCCTGTGTCCAAGGGCACCTTTGACAGCAAACGGTCAACTGAATTCTTTAAGGTCCTGCATGAAGTATCTCGGGATCTACTGTCTGATCTGAACTCACCCGAGGTCTTAGATTCCATGGTGGGTAAAATTATCCACATTATGCATGTTAAGGGATGCTGCATATATCTTGTGAATGAGACAACTGGTAGACTGGAGATGGTTGCCTCAAGAGGATTGAGCACTGAATACCTTCAAAAAGGGCCCATCGAGGCCGATAAGAGCATGCCAGATGTATTGAGGGGAAAGACGGTCTTTGTGGAGGATGTCGCTACATATAAGGGTATCCAATACCGAGATGAGTCCATCAAAGAAGGTATCAAATCCATATTGTCTGTTCCCATTTTTGTGAGGGATTACGTTATTGGTGAGCTAAGACTCTATTCAGCGGAAGAGAGGAAGTATGATAAGGAGGAGATAGAGTTTATTCTGGCCTTGGCGGAGATCGGCGGTATTGCCATCACCAATACCAAATTCTACCAGAGGCTGAAGCGTGATATAAGATTCTGGAAGTCGACCCTTACATACCTCGATAAGGGCTAAGGGCCCTAGGATGCCCTCCTTTTTCTAAGATAGTAGTTCCTCACATCAATCAATTTCCCCGCATATTCCCTCCGGAAATAGAGGAGCTGATTGTTCTCAATCTCTTCGGCTAAGGGCTGAAGGAAGGGCTTGATATCGATCCCAAAACTGTTCATCTTTCTCTTGTCAGCTTCATGGACAATCAGGAGACAGTAATAATTGAGAAGCAGTCGCAACCTCGTCTCCCTCCTGAAGAGATAGGCCCTCCCTCCAATAGAATTCACCATAAAGCCGGCATACCTGTAAATGGTATCCCAAGAAGGTGGCAGCCCTTCCTCTTGGCCACACCTATCACCTGACATAAGCCATCGGGAGAAGAGGGCAAGGTTAATCTCCATGGCATCTGCCTCATGCTCTGCAATGAGCCTTATAAGCTTTAGATCCTTTAAGCTCAAGACCCTGTAGAAATGGTAGATATTCTCGATGATCCTATCATAATTAATGCCTTCTCCTGCTGGAACGGGAGGATGCACGGAGAGGACATGAACGATTTCCTTAAAACGGGTAAATGTATCTCCCTCTATCCCCAGTTCCCTGACATAGTCTCTTGTATCAAGATACGAGAAAAACTCCCTGAGTTCCCTCTCCAGCCTCTCGCATTCATCTTCAGCCGTCATTGGCTGTCCTTCAACCACCCCTTCTCTGAAAACATCCTCGAGCTTTTCCTCAGGGGCCTGCAGGTCCGGAGAGCTAACCTGTGTATCCTCAGCCTCCGTCTTTGCCGTCTCCTGAAATGCCGGTTGTTTTTCGCCTTCCTTGGCGCTGAAGTAGACGACCAGCAAACCACCTACAACAAGGGCAATAACCAAGAGCAAAATGCCCCTATTTCCTTTCATCCCTTATCCCCCCTCTAGGATTGAGAATTCAGGGGTAGATCAAGGGTAACTACAGTTCCCTTGCCGCCCCTGCTCGTAATGTGAATTTCACCCTGGTGATTCATTACAATCTGATAAACCATAGTCAACCCCAGACCAGCCCCCGTTGTCTTGGAGGTAACAAAGGGTTCCGGGATGGAGTCAAGATTATCCTCCTCTATGCCTATGCCAGAATCCTCGACCACAATGCGAATACGCATATCTACCGGTCGTGCCTTAAACTTGATAGTACCACCATTCGGCATAGCTTCTATACTATTTTGGATAATATTCTTCAAGGCCCTAGATATCTGTGCACTATCCATGACGATTGGGGGCAAGTTCTCTTGAATATCTGCGTCCAGCTGGATGGATTTCCCGGATGTAATCGGAGACAAATCCGCTATAACTTTGGAAAGGAGACTGTTCATGTTGGCTGGCTGGAGATTGGCAGTGTGCATCTCTGCAAGCTCTTTCACATCCCGGACGAGTTTCTCGAGCTTTGAGGTCTCCTCAAGGATGATATTAAGATATCTGTGGAATTGATGATCCTTGTCCAAGCCAGCCTTCATCCTTGCTGCAAAGCCCCCTATGGACATTATGGGATTCCTCACCTCATGGGCCACTCCCTGAACGAGGTTGGCCAGGGCAGCCAAGCGCTCCGACCTGATCAATTTCTGCTGAGTTGCCTTAAGTTCCTCGGCAGTCAGTTTGAAGTTCTTCTGTGACCTCTGGTAGAGCCTTGCATTGTCAAGGGCAACAGCAATCTGCTGAGCAAGGGCCGTCAAGAGTTCAAGGTCCTCATTGGTAAATGGGCACCCATTCTTCTTGTTGATAACCTCCAGGGCGCCTATGGTCTTCCCCCTTATGGTAAGGGGAACACAGATGAGCGACCTTGTCCTGAAACCCGTTTCCCTGTCCAACCGGTCGCTAAATCTGCTTTCCTTGGTGACATCTTCCACGATCACCGGCCTTCCGTTCTGTATAACCCAGCCGGCAACTCCTTCACCCAGCTCCAAGCTCTTGGTCCGAATAACCCCACCCTTCTCGCCCCTGGCCAGCCTGAAAAAGATCTCCCCCCTTTCCGCATCAAGCTCATAGGCTGAGCTTGCTTCAGCCTCCATAAACTCCTCGGCCACCTTCATGGCAAAATCGAGGACATCGAAGATTTGGAGTGAGGAATTGATAAGGGCGCAGGATTTTAGAAGGGCAGATAATTCCCTGCGATGTATATCGTCATTCTGCTTTTTCCCACTCTTAGAGGCTTTTTTCATAGAAGGCACGTCGTTTGCCGTTATGCTCTTGAAAATCATAACTCAATTGGACGGATTGGTAAAACAAAAAATATCCCTTGCCTTTCCCCCTGGCCCTTACCAAGACTTTCCCCCATAAGTGATGCCTTTCCAAAGAAGACCAAAAGGGCTTGACCCCCCATGAAAGCTTATGATATTAACTGACTCCTAATTCATAGGTCAAAGCGCTATCTTCTTGCCTAGTATGCAAGTTTTGCCGCTATAGATTCAAACCATATTGTTTCAATAGAAATTATGCCAATTGCCCGTGTTCATTTTTGGGAGATACATAATGTGTGGCTTTTTTATGTCCTCGCAGCCTTGGCCACGCTTATTTTTCTTACTGGTCTTTTTTTTCATGTCTCCATTTGGTTAGCGGGCTTAAAAAGGGATAAATTTAAGTTTTCCGCAGC
>JABXJZ010000496.1 GCA_013375335.1 Desulfobacterales bacterium | reverse complement strand
TTTTGAGATGATCATCTTCTGAATGCTTGAGGTTCCTTCCAAATACTCTATTCCCCTCGCATCCGCACTGAGCAAGCTAATGATATTGTTCTTAAAATAACTCCTGCCGCCAATGATCATCAGCCCCAGTTGGGCCACAGACATAACCATCTGGGTCGCAAAAAGCTTTGCCTGAGATGAAGCACTCCTGTAATACGGGGTGTGGGCCTGTCTCAAGGCGTGGAAGCACAACCCCCGTGCGGCGTTGATCTGGGTATACATATCAGACATTTTGAAGCTGATATCCTGACTACTGGTAAGAGGGTAATCAAATTGAATCCTTTTTCGGGAATATCTGAATACCTCATCTAAGATCCTGCAGGCGAGACCGCAAGAGATTCCTGCCATCAATATCCTGCCCTTGTCTATTGCATCAAGGGCCAGAAGTAGCCCCCTGCCTTCATCTCCAACCAGATTTTCCTTTGGGATAGGACAATTCTTATAGATGAGCTTACCTGTAGGAAGGATCTTCAACCCATCTTTCTCAGGTAAATAGCCCACCCTGAATCCCTCTACTTCATCCTCGACGGCGAAGACGCTCAGGGATCTGGCTCCTTTCCTTCCCTTTGTGTTGACAAGAATCGTGTAAACCCCTGCAAGGCCCGCATTAGATATAAAAGTCTTTTCGCCATTAAAGATATAATAATCCCCCCTTCGTGTTGCGGAAAACTCGATAGCGCTTACATCAGTGCCTGCCCTCTCCTCAGTCATGGCAATTGCCCCAAAATATCCATCCCTTAATCTCGAAAGGAATTTCTTTTTCTGCGCCTCATCTTTTCCAGAGAGGATGAGGTCCACTGCGCGACTATGAGCCACAAAGATAATTCCGAGGCTGGGGCATGTGTATCCTAAAAGCTCCATAATGAAATAGATATTTTCTTCAGTTGTCTTGCTTCCCCCATATCCAACAGGAACAAAGCGTTTAAAGAACCCGATTTCTTTTAGACTGGCATAGATGGACTCCCAAGGGGGCGGGAAAATAGCCTTATTATTCTTGAATTTGAGGCCACGCTCGTACATCCTCTGAACATTGGCCATTACCTTATCCTTGAGAAGATCTATAAAACTATCTGTAAACGTCTTATCCTCTTCGCCTTCGCTGAAAGAACGGAGTATCCTGATTAGATTGTCCACTGGTTGATTTCCTCCCAAACGTGTCAGGTAATCTTAGATCATCTATTCTCCTGAATCAAGAGTAA
>JABXJZ010000495.1 GCA_013375335.1 Desulfobacterales bacterium | reverse complement strand
CAGAAAGCCTTTTATCAAGAGAGACCTGACAAGTTTCTTAGTCCTTGCATTTCCACAAGACTAAAAATCACAGGAGGAAAGAAACTGAGATCTTGGGGAGATAGGTGAAGATGCATGCCACTTTCGCATACCAAGAATGTGAATGGATGATGAAGTGATGAAAATAAACTGGATGGGTTCCCCAGCAAAAGTGGCTGCTTTTTCTATGATTGTTTTGACAATCTACATGGCGATGTCTCTGATCTACGTTAATGGAGCCCTCACAGGCACGGTCTCCGGGAGAGTCGTAGATGAATATGGCCGAGGAATGAAAAATGTCAAGATCAGTGTGTATTCTTCTGATGAAGCCTATGTTAAGAGCGGAACCACATCCTCCGACGGGTCTTTCAATATCAATCTAGATGTGGGGAAAAGCTACACCCTCGATTTCTCGAAAGAAGGATATGCTAAAGTCACTAAAACCGCCACTGTAAGTTTCTATCAGGAAAAGGTTAAGCTCGGAACGATCGTCTTGAGCAAGGCTCTGAGGCTGTCATCCCCAGTCTTGAGCCGGGTAGCAAGCCCAGGAGAAAAGCTAACGCTTCCATTCACGGTGAGCAACATCGGCGAAGAACTGGAGACGGTAGAATTCTTAGTGGCAAAACCGGAGGGCTGGTCAACGAGGGTACTAGATCAAATCGGGGAGGTCACAAAAATATACTTATCATCCGATGTCAGCATGTCCCTCCAGCTAGAGATCGCGATTCCCACAACATCACCTGGAGACTACAATCTATCGCTTACAGCTGCTGGGAAGACGAGCTCCACCTTAAACTTCACGATAATAGTTGAGCCACTAAGTGAACCTCTAATATTCTGTCAATTCCCTGGAAAGTCAGCAGCACCAGGCGAATCCGTCAAGTTTCAAGTCAGGGTGAAAAATCCTTTCGGCGTTAGACTCCGATTTGAAGTTGCTGTTGATTCCGTTCCGAATGATTGGATGGCGATCGTTAAGAGTGCAGGCGGGGAGGCCGTAACCGAGGCAAACTTGGACAGCAACGAGTTTGCTGACCTCATAGTGGAGGTTTATGTGCCGAGGGAAGAGGCTGATGGAACCTACGATGTTGCCTTCAAGGCTTCATCTCCAGTAAGATCCGAAAATCTTACGCTGACAGTGAATGTTGAAAAAATTGGTGCTGGAATGGGGGTGGACTTGCATGCTATGGCGCCCTATCTTGATGCTTATGCTGGTTCAAGGGC
>JABXJZ010000494.1 GCA_013375335.1 Desulfobacterales bacterium | reverse complement strand
TGCGCAAAACACGGGCTGGCTCCTCATCTTCGACAACGCCCGCCGTCCGGAGGACCTGCGCGCCTACCTCCCCCTAGCAGCCACCGGCCACGTGCTCGTCACCTCCCGCAACCCGGCCTGGCGGGGCCTGGCCAGCCCCCTGACCGTGCAGGTGTGGGAGCGGCCCGAGTCCGTCGCCTTCCTCCTCAAGCGCACCGGCCAGACCGACGAAGCGGCCGCCGACGCCCTGGCCGAAGCCCTGGGCGACCTGCCCCTGGCCCTGGCCCAGGCCGGAGCCTATGTTGACGCCACCCGCACCACCCTCGCCGATTACCTGGAGCTGTTCCAATCCCGGCGAACCGAGCTCTGGGAGGACGAGCGTCCACCTCTGGACTATCCCCACACCGTGGCCACCACCTGGAGCCTGGCCATGGACCAGATTGGCAAGGACTCACCGGCCAGCGCCGATCTGCTCAACCTCTGCGCTTACCTGGGACCGGACGACATCCCGCAAACCCTTTTGCGCGAGGGGAAAGAGCACCTTCCCAAGTCCCTGTCCGCCACAGTCGCCGACCCCTTGGCTATGAACGAAGCCGTTGCCGCCCTTTTGCAATACTCCCTGCTCGAGAGGACCGAGGACGCCCTCTCCGTTCACCGCATGGTCCAGGCCGTGGCCCGCGACCGGCTACCCGAGGACGCCCGCAGCACCTGGGCCGGGGCCGCCCTGCGCCTGGTGGAGAGCGCCTTTCCATCCGGCGATGATCCTCAGGATGTGCGGACCTGGCCCCAGTGCGCGCGCCTGCTGCCCCACGCCCTGGCAGCGGCAGGGCACGCCGAGGCCCTTCAGGTGGCTTCAGAAGCCACGGCGTACCTTTTGAATCAAGCGGGCCTATATTTGCGCTGGCGTGCCGAGTTCGCCGAGGCAAAGGCGGCTTTCGAGCGGGCGCTGACCATCAATGAGAAGGTGGTGGGCGAGGAACACCCCAACACCGCCGCCAGCCTCAACAATCTGGGCATTCTGCTCCAGGCGATGGGCGACTTGGCTGGGGCGCGCTCTTACTACGAGCGGGCGCTGGCCATCAATGAGAAGGTGCTGGGCGGGGAACACCCCGGCACCGCCCTCAGCCTCAACAACCTGGGCACTCTGCTCCGGGCCATGGGCGACCTGGCCGGGGCGCGCCCATACTACGAGCGGGCGCTGGCCATCAATGAGAAGGTGCTGGGCGGGGAACACCCCGGCACCGCCCTCAGCCTCAACAA
>JABXJZ010000165.1 GCA_013375335.1 Desulfobacterales bacterium | reverse complement strand
GCGGAATTTACGGCAGACAGGTTGAGTTCCAATATGTCCCCAATGAGGATCAGCTCTTCGATCTCATCATATTGCTGGCTGATTTCATTCACAAATTGTTCTTGGAATCTCTCTTCTCCCAGAGAAGATCGCTTTTCCCCGATATGAAGGCCAGAGGCAATGACAAAGTAACCCATCCTCTTTTCTCCCCACCTGAAGATCTTGGTTTCTCGATTCCCGGGGCTCCATGGACTTTACGGTGGGCATTGTTAGGGGTAAGTTATTGATCAGGGCGAGACAAGAGGGGAATTTGTCAAGATGGCCCTTAATGCAAGACCTTTGGCTTTTCCTCCTCAAGTGCCTGTTGCAGCTGTAGCTGACGGAGCTGTTCTTCAATCTTTTTGATATACCTCTTAAGCTTTCCTTCCTGATATCTGGCCACGGCCAAGAGTTCATCCAAGTCAATATGCATATCGAGGATTTCGCTCAAGACGGAAAGCACTGCATAGGAGGCCTTTGGATATTCTACATGGGTTAGATAGTTCGGCATTTCCCCCAACAAGCAGACGCCTTCAATCCCCTTTTCCTTAGCAATTCCCAAGAGGAACCCATTCAAGCCGCTAATACTGCCGCCGGTCATTACTTTCAGGTCGAACCCCTTCAAATCCCCTATCAGCTCGACACTGGTGGCCACGCAGTGGACTTTCGATTCCTGGCTGATCTTGATGGGAAGCGCGAAGGCAGCTGCGGTGTATACGCGTTTTACCTTGAACTTCTCGCCTACTTCAATAACCTTATGAGCGAGTTCATATTCCATTCCGCTTGGTTGGGCCTCTCCGATAAAGATTATTACATCATGGGCAGAGCCCCTATTCTTCCAGCAGTAAAACTCATTCCTGGGTAATATGGTCAGCATCGGGGATTCCACCGTTCCATCATCCCTGACGGAGACACCAGAGAAGCGAAAAGATTCGGCCAGATCTATTTCCGCAAATAGTTCAGCCCCCAATTTCTCCCTCATGTATCTTGCAGCCCCAAGAGCCACATTACCCATCCCGGACCAGGCTGCAAACAGGTAGGGATCTTTAAGCTCAGGTTCATGATGAAGCTTGACCGTTATGGTTTCCCTGTTTTGATCAGGTCTTTTTGCTTCCATTGCTAATTCTCCATTCTCTTCGTAGCCCCTTTTTCCGCCCCCGTTGGGAGGGGATAGGGGCTGTAGGACTGCTGCGGGGCACCAGCGAAGTTGAACTTGGCACACGAAGGCTCTCCCGTTGATTGGCCGGAGCTCCACTTGGGACCGGTAAATAACTCCACGGGGAAGAGACCGTTAGAATTTCACGCTCTTTACCAGTCCCTCGTATTCCTTGATCTCTTCGTCGGTCAGCTTGCGGCGGAACAACCCCTGACGGACCAGAATGGGGATCCTTCTGTTCAGGGCGAGTGCCACTGCGTCGCTGGGTCGACTGTCCATGGTATGTTCTACGCCGTTGGCTCGGAAGATCACGTTGGCGTAAAAGGTCTCCTGTCGCATGTCGTAAATCTCGACGCGCACGAACTCCAAGCGAAGTCTCTCCAAGATGCTCAGGTAGAGCTCGTGTGTTAGAGGGCGTTTCGCCTCAACCAGGCCTTTTTCCCTGGCAATGGCAGTGAATTCCGCATCACCAACGAACATCATGAAATAATGCTCTGCGTCTGCATTCTGCTTGAGAACGACCATATTGCCCCGATTAGGGTCTGACTCAAGGTGGATCTCACCAATGGTGATCATTTCCTCAGATATCATGGCGTACCCTCTCTGCTAGACATGGGATCTCTTTGGGATTCTACCAAGGAGGACCGATGCATCCCATATCTTAAGAATTCTTCCCGGAGAATGCAAGCACGTGCCACTCATTTCACGGGGATAGGCTCACTCTACCGGACCTGGCTTCGTGCCTTCTTCCTCTTTAGCGAACTTCTTTGCGATTTCCGCAAGCTCAAGAAAACGTTCATCAACTCTTCTGAACAGGGTGCCTTCGGGGTATGTCCCGTCTGGCTGGAGCGTTCCAGCATCCATCCCCGTGAGAATCTCGCTCCCTTCCTCAACTGTGGAGATAGGCCAGATGTGGAATTGGCCCGCCATCACACTATCGATCAGCCCTTGCTTGAGCATAAGGTTTCGAACGTTTTTCGTGGGAATGATGACGCCTTGACGACCATTGAGTCCTTTGCGCTCACAGATGTCAAAAAAGGCTTCCACCTTGCGGGTTACGCCTCCCACGGCCTGAATTTCCCCTTTCTGACTGACAGATCCGGTCACAGCAATGCCCTGATAAATGGGAACGCTTGCCAGGGCACTCAAGAGCGCAAAGAGCTCGGTACTCGAGGCGCTGTCCCCTTCCACCAGTCCGTAGCTCTGCTCAAAACACAAAGTCGCCGTAAGGGACAGGGGTTTGTTATGGGCGAAGCGTTCTTTCAGGAAGCTGCTCAGTATCATGACGCCTTTGGTGTGAATGTTGCCACTCATCTTGGATTCCCGTTCGATGCCAACCACGCCTTCGCGACCCACTGAGACAGTGGCCGTGATCCGGTTGGGTTTGCCAAATTCGTGGTCACCTGTCATGAGCATTGACACACCATTGATCTGACCTACTTTGTGGCCATCGGTTTCGATCCAAAAGATATCCTTCTCGACCAGCTCTTTAATCCGCTCTTCAACCAGATTCGATCGAAAAACCCTTTTGTCAATTGCATGCTCCACGTGTTCCCGCTGGATGAACTCCGCTTGATCGAGGTCGGCGAAATAGTTGGCTTCTCTGATCAGATCGCTGATGTCTCCCAGCTCGAGGGTGAGTTTTTCTTGGTCTTCAGTGCGTTCCATGCTGTATTCAAGGACACGGGCCACACCTGTCCTGTCGAGGTGGCGGATCTTCTGTTCAGAACAAAAGTCTCCCATCATTCGGGCAACCTGAATGGCCGTGTCCTCTTTTCGATCCATCTGGTCGTCCATGTGTGCTTTGACCTTGAAGATCTTCTGGAAACGGTCGTCATAAAAGTGGAGCAATTCAAAAAGGTAGGGATCACCCGTGAGGACGATCTTGATATCCAGTGGGATGGGCTCAGGCCGAATGGTCCTGGTGCTAAAGATGCCGTAAAGCTCTCCCAAATCTTCAATTCGAATCTCCTGATCTCGAAGTGCTCGCTTTAAGGCCTCCCAGGAGAGATACCATTTGAGCAAATCCAGCGCCTTCATAACCAGATATCCTCCATTGGCCTTGTGGAGGACACCGGGTTTGATCATAGTGAAGTCCGTAAAGAGGGCGCCAAACAACGCCTGTCGTTCTATGGTACCGAAGAGATTGGGATATACGGGGTTGGACTCAATGAAAACAGGGGCACCTTTTGTTCCGGAATTGTCAACCAAAACGTTAATATCGTACTTTCGAAGCGTCGAATCCTTGGCTGTAACCGGTATGTGTAGGATCGGATGCTGTTGGTCTTCCTGTTTTTTTATGAAGTCTTCGATGTTTTCGACAATATCTTCCCGCACCACTTTGAGGTATTCGATCACCTCACCCTCCTCCTTATACTTTTCGACATGGGGTTCCATGTGCTGGCCCACCACGAAGAGGGCGACCTCCCTCTTCAGGTCATCCTGTTTGCGCTTTGACTCCGCTTCCGCGTCCCGGATCTTCTTCACCGCGTCTTTCATCTTTTCCTGGAGTTCCTCGCCTTTTTCCCTCATCCTTTGCTTTTCCCCTTTATTCAGTTGAGCCAGTTCTTCCTGTGTCAGTGGTTGACCCTGCTTTGTCGCTGGCACGATGACCATTCCCACCTGAGACACTTGAAGCATGAAGCCTTCTCCTCTGGCGAGATGGGATAATCTATCAATGATCTTGCGACGATAACGTTGGAGGGTCTGTTGCAATTCTTCATCTCTTGCCCGATAGTCATCACTTTCGAAGACGTCAGGGATTTTTGTCTGAAGGGTATGGACCAACTCCTGCATATCTTTTTTGAGCTCTTTGCCCTGGCCGGCGGAAATCCTGAGGCTCTTGGGTTTGTCCGGCTCCTTGAAATTGTACACATAACACCAGTCAGGCGGCGTTGCCTCCTTTTTGGCCTGCTCTTCAAGGTAGGTCCTAGCAGCATAGGTGAGCCCTGCCTTGGAGGGGCCGGCGATAAATATATGATAGTTATTCTCTTTCATGCCCATCCCGAACTTGATGGCATCGCTTGCCCTCTCCTGGCCAAGGAGGCGTTGTGCAGGGGGCTCAAGAGATGCTGTGCTCTCAAAAGAAAGCGATTGCGGGTCCACAGAGGCTCGAAGCTTACTAACCGGGACTTCTGGGAATTCCTTAGGCATATCCTATCCCTCCGTTTCTCATCTGTTTATTCCCGATACGGGGTTTCCCCTCTGCGTTGCGAATCATCCAGTGGTGAGTTGGGAGACGAGGATCCCCCAGAACTCCAAAGGTCGCTCATATCTCGAAACTGCCTC
>JABXJZ010000018.1 GCA_013375335.1 Desulfobacterales bacterium | reverse complement strand
GTATGTTATTGGGCCTCAGAAGAATAGCCTTCCTAAAAAAGGGTAAGGCCTCGTGGGGATTATGCTTCCTTTCAGGGTGGAGATATTCATACAGTTTTTCAAGGCGCACCTCTTCCCTCGCTTGGCCATAGGCTGTGTCTGCATCGAGGGGATTGAGCCCGCTTGCTTCATGATAGAAGCCCTTTGCCTTAAGTGCAAAAAGAAATGCATTGTTCGCCCCTGCTGCTGACTGGCCTAGTTCGTGAAAGGCATTTCCGAGTTGCTTCGGGATTCGGTAGTCATCAGCTCCATAGCGATATGCCTTTCTCAGGTGGCTGATAGCCAGGCCGTAGTCTCCATCACGGAGGAGAATTTCGGCTCTGTGATAGTGGATCTGAGAGATAAGGTGAAGAAAGAGGTGATAGAAGGCCGTGAGGGAAAGGAGAAGTATCAGGGCGCAGAGTGCAATGGGCACAGGGCCAAGACCGGGGGACAAAGACCGCTTCGCTCTCTGCTCTTTTCCCCTCCCACTATTTCTCTTCTCCATAATACTTCGAGTAGTATTTATGGTAGTATTTGTAGTAGCCCTCTTTCTTGATATCGACCTGACTGAGAACCACACCGAGGAGGTTTGCCTTTGCCATCCTGAGCTGTTCAATGGCCTTTTTTACCAGCTCCCGGTTAAGGCTGCCTGCTTTGACCATCAATATAGCTCCATCTGCGTGGGGTGCCAGAAGCAGGGCGTCACTAGTTGGTAAAGTGGGCGGTGAATCTATGACCAGGACGTCAAATCTCTTCTTCAAGTTCGATATTAGAAAAGACATTCTGTCAGAGCCTAAAAGCTCGGATGGATTGGGAGGAATACTGCCGCTGGGCAGCAGAAAAAGGTTCTCCATGGAAGTGTTGATAATGGATGCATTGATCATCTTCTGTAAATAAGGGATTGTCTCTTCCCCAAGGGTGAGCTGCCGGTAGAGCCTCGGAAAATCGACTAGATCGAGGGGGGTGCGAGCAATATCGGATTCGAGAAGCTCTTTGAAGGAAAAGGTCCCCTGTTTTAGCCCAAGGGCTGTCTTGAGGCCTTGCAGCATATGGATAGTAAGGGAGCCTCTCAGATCCTCCTTCTTTACAAGACCGCTACTGATAACAAGAAACCCGAGTTTCTGCCCGGTATCCCTCTGCCGCCTCATGGCCTGGGCGGCCTGTTCCTTAGTGAGCAATCCATCCTTGACTAAGAGAGAGGCCAACCTCTTCTGTTTCGGCCTGGTTATCCAATTCAGATCCGCCAGTTCCCCCTGTATAAACAGTAGCTCCACCCTTTCTGCGCCGTCCGAAAGATGCAAAAGGCCGGTCTTGTTCTGCAGGGAAAGCAGACGAAAGAGGTCGCCAACCGAGACTTCCTCCAGAGAACCGTGTTGGAGAGGGGAACTAAAGACATCGGTGAGTAATCCGCTGAGGCCACGAGATTCCTGAGAGGGAACTAGGCGGCTGAGGGAAGGCTTTCTAAGATCGGCATCAATCATCAGGACAGACCTTCCGGCCTGGACCATAGTGTAGGCCAGATTGGCAACGGTGCTGCTCTTCCCTTCTTCTTCGCCGGCGCTTGTGACCAGAAGGGACCGGAGCCCGCTTTCCATGAAGGAAAATCTGATATTTGTCCTTAAGGTCCTGTAAGACTCTGCAAAAGAGGAGCTTATCTGGTAATTCTCTAAGAACAGACTGGAGAGAGCTGGGTATTCATGGTACTTCTCTTTTTGCCCTGCAGAGGGTACCTCGCTTTGGCCAGGGCGTCTGTGCCCTTTGCGCTTTGCCAAATCAACTTTCGGAATGACGGAGAGAACTGTCAGATCGAGGTATCTCTGGACATCTTCCTCCGTGTGGAGGGTCCTGTTCAAGTACTCCCACAAAAAGGCCAGCCCAACGCCGGTTATAAGGCCGAAGATAATGCTCAGGATGAGGTTTAACTTCTTCTTTGGTTTGACAGGATACTCGGGCATAACGGCCTTTTCCGCTATTCGTATATTGGAGACATCTTGACTGCCAACGATGTTAGACTCTTTTATCTTGGAGAGTAACGTGTCATAAAGCTTCTGGTTCGTTTGAACACTCCTCTGGAGGATAGTGTATTTTAGCTCTTTCCTGTTGGTCTCCAGGGCATCTTTTTCAAACTCCGCCATGGTGTTCTGAAGGACTTCTTCCCTGGCCAAGAGGACCGATCGTTCAGCCCGGAGGTTTTCCACTTCTTTTGTTAACTCGTCCTGAAGCTTGTTTCTGGTATTATCGATCTTGGTCCTGATCTGGATGACCTTTGGGTGTTTTGACCTGTAAACCTTGCTGAGCTTAGAGAGCTGTACCTCTGATTCAAGGAGTTGACCATAAAGGGTATCGATCAGGGGATTATTAAGGAGGGAGCGGAGATGGAGAACGTCTGCCCCTGAATGGGACATCCCCCCCAATTTTTCCAATTTGGCATCTAGCTCAAGTCGTCTGTTCCTGGCCTTAATGTAGGCATCGTTAAACTCCTCTACCTTCTGGGCAATGACCTTTTGCCTTCCCTTTACTGAGAACAGCCTTTCCCGCTGTTTATAAGACAGGAACTCCTTTTCTGCATCTTCCAGTTTTTTCTTCATTTGGTACAGTTGATCTGTCATCCAGCTCAGGGTATTCTGCGAGGATTTAAGCCGGCTGGCGATATTGAACTCTATGTAGGTCTTGGCGAGGGAATTCGCTATATCAACGGCGGTACTCTTGTCATGATCGTCGACGCTTATCTTCAAGAGGCGGGTCTCTCTGGGCTGTTCAATATCAATCTTTCTCTTGAGCTTTGCCGTAACCTCTCTCATCTTCTCCTCAGGGGACCGGGATTTCTCTTCCCATCCGAGGAGGAGCCTCAAGTTTCTCTTCAATTGACCTAAGAGCTCTTTCAAGGGATTGACCTCTATGCCCTTTTCCGTCTCGAGCTTAACGAGGTTGCGGTCTCTGATAACCTGCTCCAGGACCGGGCGTGAGGTGATAAGCTTGAAATGGGTATTGAAGGTCAGTGATTGAGAAAGGTAGCTTTCGTAGTCTAACCGCTCGCCCGTGAGGGGTGATGTGCTCCGTTCCTTTTCAATGACCAGGGTGGTGGTGGCCCGATACACGGGCCTCATCAGGAAGGTAAAGAGCATGGTCATGGTTACCACCACGATTAAACAGACAACCACGGTCCGTTTATGCTTCGTAAGGACATAGTAGTATTCAGCAAGGTGTGGGGACTGTTCAGTATCCCGAGTATTCACGCTTTCTCCATTATTAAGCATAGGGCGAGTCGTATGGTGGAGAGCCCAAGGGCGCATGAGGCGGAGTGCATGGCGTAAAGCCCTTAGGGAATGGCCAATACCTCACAGAAATACGCCCTGCCCTTTGGGCTTTACCTTTACAGCCATGTCTCTGGCACATGGATCCTGTCTCCGGCTTGCAGTTCAATGTCAGGGGTTTTCCCCTCTTTCACATCGTTGAGGTTTATCTTGATTATCTCTCGTGTCTTTCCATGTTTCCTGATAATTCTAGCCCTATTAGGGGCAGCGAACTTGTCAAATCCGCCTGCCATGATACAGGCATTCAGGGCGGTCAAGCCCACTTGATAATCGTAAATGCCCGGCTTTTTTACCTCTCCCTCGACATATATCTTTGATTCTGCTAAATCAAAGGCCTTTTCAAGGGGTATGTAAACCACATCACCCGGGTGCAAAATCACATTGCAGCTCATATCTCCGCTGTCCAGAAGTCCTTTCAGATCTACTCTGAGAGGGTCTTTGTGCGGAGGGGAGTCTTGAATCTCCTCTTCTCCAGGGGCTTGCTCCAGCGAGGCCCGCAATATATAGGCTACGTTTCCCCGCTCGGGTAAGACGCCGCCAGCCTTTGCTATAAGCTCCATCAAGCTGGCCTTTGAAGACATCTCATACATACCCGGTGATTTAACCGCCCCGGAGATGTAATAATGAAGGCTGTGATACTCCTTGATGGTGATATTCACTTGAGGATCTACAAAATAGTCTCTGGCCAGGGGGTCCGTAACACGCGCTTCCAGTTGGTGAATTGTCAGGCCCTCGGCCTTCACAGGACCAATAAAGGGTGCATTAATCATGCCCTGGGCGGAGACCGTAAGATCAGCCTCATGCTGCTTTTCACCACCTGCATATATTGTCAGGGTAAGGATGTCGCGCGGGCCAATGTGATACGCCCTGTTCTGAGCAACCGACAAGAGAGGGAATGTCTGAAAAACAAAGAGAATCATAAGCCCGGTTCGTATGATTTTCAAAAGAGAATCTACCATCATCGAGCTCCGAACATAGTAGATTGCCCCTTCCTGCTCACGCTCTAGCAGGTTTACTTGCTTCCCAGGCTATAATTGAGGTCAAGTGTGGCTATACCATATGTGTTGTCATAACTAAGGCCAGCCAGATTGGAATCCCGTTGCTCATAGCCAGCAGTTATAGAGAAGGCCACCCAATGGGCGATCATATAGCCCAGGCTTCCAAAAATGGCAGAGGTTTCATCCTCCCTCAACTCAATAGTCCCTGCTGGAGTTAACCCGGTTGTTATTTCGTAATCGCTTATCTGATGAAAGAGTTCAATGGTAGCTATTACTCTTTCTCGAAAGAGACGCCGAGCACTCAGGGAAAGGCGCCTGGCTACAAAATACTTTTCTCCGATACCTTGATCGTTAAAGTTCTGTTCAAAGGCAAAGGCAATATAGCTCCTGGGCGTAGGCTCGGGGGCCGGCGGATTCTGTCCTATGGCGGCTACCCGATACGTAAATGCATCTATGTCCTCTACGGTTTTTTCGTCGAAACTTCGGGTGTGGTATCCGCCACCTGCCTCAAGGGATAAGTATCTGAACTCCTTCCTGAATATAAGGTTTAGTTGGTCCGAGGAATAATGCGAGGTTGTCAAACTGTAGTCCCGATTCCAGTGCTGGTATTCCAGATCGAGGGATGCTTTAGGTCCAAAACTGTATAGGAAATCGAATATGGCCCGATGTTCGGTGGAGTCTTCCCCGGTGGCAACATCATAGTCTGTGTCTGTATAACGGTATTTCAGGCCCACCGAGAATTTAGGGCCAAATTCATAGAAGATCTGGGGTGTCACTCGGCTGATGGTGTATTTTTCCCTGGAAATGGAGTTACTAAAAACGTCTGACTGAGCCGGATCACGGGTTTTGAAATGAGAATCCTCGAGCCCCAAGAGTAGCCGAGGAAAAGGTCTATATATGCCCTTAAGTGTGACCGTATACCCAGTATAATCATCTTCGTCTGCTGGCTGCTGGCCAGAAGGGACGGGATCTCTATCATAGTAGTTGTAGTCATTCAGGGTCAAGTTCGCTGAAGCTAAGGCTTTGGCTGTCTCAACACCAACATCAACTCCGGGTTGGACGAGGAAAGTGGAAACTTCTCTATCGATGGCCTCCGCCTTGTAGAAATTATCGTCCACCTGCCAACCAACTGCGAGCCTTGGTGTTACAGTGAGCCTTTCAGCTGCCAGGCCTTTGCCCGAAGGAGTTAGAAAAAGTAGCGTAATAAAGAGTAGCCATCTGTGCTTTCTACTTGATAGCATCAGTCGTCCCTCCGATTTTCTCGCCTGAAAACTGCAGAAACAAAGCCTGTGAGCCTCGGCTCACCTCTAGTCTCTTATACAGGGCTAGCTGGTTCGGTGTCCTGAATGGGCGGTTCCTCTTGTATAGGAAACTCAAGCTTGGGTTCTACTACAGGTTTAGTGGGTTCAAGGACTCTTAGTGCTTCCTTAGGGAGTTCTATAATCCCCTTTGCGAAATATTTGGCGTCGTCCAAAGCCTTTTTAGCCTTATCTATGGCATTCCTCACCCCTTTTAAGTCAAATTCCTCAGTTGCTTTCCTGGCTTCTTCGGCGGCCTTCTCGGCTTCCTCCGCAGCCTCCTCCGTCAGCTCTACTGCTACATCAGCCTCTGCCACTGCTTGTTGAGCATTTCTGACACCCTCTTCATCTCCTGCAGCCTTGGCTCCCTTAGCAGCTTCCTCGGCTTTCTGCCTAAACTCCCTGAGCTTTTCGAGAATTGCCTCGGTCTGCCTGGCAGCCATGAGCGCGTCCGTAGCAACACCGACAACTTCAGCCTCCCTTGCTACTGCGGCATCCGGGTTCCTGAGAAGCGCAGCGGCAGCTATCTTAGTCGCTTGAAGGGCCTCTATTTTGGCTCTGACGAAATCAAAGGCGTTTCCCGTGGCCTTTGCCTGCTCAGCGCTCTCGTATGCCCTAGCGAGTGATCTGTAGACCACGTTTTCCATAGCGGGACCAATTGACGGCTCTGCGAAAAACTCCCTGATAACCTTTCCGACACAGTCCGCCCTTCCCCTGTAAATACCCAGATAGGTATTGATATTGTCATAGCCAAAATCCGCATCTGAACCACGCAACTCGCACACGGCAGTCGGAGACTGCAGGTAATTCCTCCTCTTCGATTTACCGCTTTCGAACCGCATTTTACCCACAAAGCAGGTAATTCTACGCACCGCCTTCTTGCTCTTAAGAACCAAGAATCCGCTTTCCTCTTCCCTTTCTAGGATCATTGTACTGGTAAAAGGCTTGACCGACAGTATGGCCCCGTCATTGAACGTAATCTGCACCTTACCGCGTTTGGTCTGAATGTGGTCACCATCAAAGAGGATCTGTCCTACATTTGTCGCCATGGAAACTCCCTCGCCGCTCAGTATAATAACCTCACCTTCCAGGCTGGCTATGTTCGCTATAGTCTTTGCAGCACGGGTTTGAGGATTAGATAAAAGGACCGCCATAAATAATACCAAACACGCAGGTAAAATTCCGAATTTTGCATTCATGATGGTCTTGGCCTCCTCAAGAAAGGATAACAGGACATACCATGTACGCCTCCTAAAATAACCCATATTATTCCCTGCATCAACTATAAACCACAAAGGCCAATGAAGACCTCCTCATCCTCACGTGCCAGGACGAGAAGTCTGAAAAAATAGATATAAAAAGAACGGTAGAAAAAAGGCTAGATAATATGCTTCGTACACGGTTACGCCTCTCCTGTATCTAGTGATCTTTAAGTGGTCCTCTGTCCCAAAGCAAAAAGGCCCTCCACGGACACAGCCATAATGTCCATTGAAGGCCTTTTAAAAGGCCTTCCCGATTACCTGCCCTCTATTTCTTCCCCGTCAGCACCGACGGGGTCACTAGAGCGGACTTAAGGCAATCAAAAAAAGTTAATGGTTGATGGTTCCCCCAGACCGGGTGGGTCAGTCATGGACTCGCGAGATAGCTGCCTCACGCATTGCTGTGGTCTTGGTCTTAGGCTGTCTCCATTTAGTATCGTCACTAATGGCTAGCTCAGAAGTCAAGCAAGAACAGCTATCAATTCAGGATTAGCTCTGACGAGATAACAGCCTGTGCTGTCTCTTTGACCTTTCTCCTCTGCCTTCGACTTTCTTTCTGCAACCGACTCATCGCCTCCTTTTCGCTGATTCCATGGCGATCCATGAGGAGCCTCTTGGCCTTATCTATGGCCTGCTTGGTTGTTATTTCCTCTGTGAGATTGAGAACCCCTCTCTCTTCGGTGGCATCCCTGAAGAGCCCCTGCATCACCTGTCTCCCGTGGATGGTCACTACACTGGCGCTTATGAAAACAGGGACGATCCCTCCATCCTTTCTGATAACCTCTGCCTGGAGATCGAGAACCCTGCCTTTCCGGACATACTTGCGGAGTTTCTCCTCATAGTACTGAGCATGGTCTGGAGGATGCAGCTTCGATTGAGGCATACCGATGAGCTCCTCTCGGGGGCGACCGATCAGTCGTTCTGCGTGTCGGTTGGCATCGAGGATGATATGGGTTTCTGCGTCAGCGAGGAAGATCCCATCACTGGCACCCTCAAAGAGCCCCCGGTATTTCTCCTCAGAGTCCCGTAGCGCCTCCTGGGCCTGCTTGCGCTCGGTCATGTCTATAACAATACCCCTCAACCCAACTGGTTTGTCGTCGCGGATAATGGGGCTGGAGTATACGAGCACAGGAAATGTGGTGCCATCTTTCCTCAACGCTGTATATTCATGCCCCTGGGATTTTTCCCCGCTCAGTATTTTTCGGATATTCCGCGCAACTCTTTCTCTGTCTTCTGGAATAAAGAGTTGAAGCGCGTTCAAGCCCCTGTCAATATCCTCTTGGCTGTACCCGGAAGATTCAAATCCATAGCGGTTAGCGAATGTGAAATTGCCTTTTTCATCAATCTCGAAAACAGTTTGCGGTAATAAATCAGCTAACTCTCTGTATTTGCTTTCGCTCTCTGTCAGCGCTTGCTCTGCCCCCTTGAACTCAACAGATCTTCTTTCTAACTCCTTGACCCTTTCCTCCAGTTCTTCGTAGCTTGGTTTTTTGGCCATTAGAGCCTCCTCGTATTGAACTAATAATAGAAAAACGCCCGCCAGGACAGACTAACTCACCGTCATGAGGGCTTAATTCCGATCTTGAGTCAATTACCTTTCCTCAGTTTAAGGGCTAGAGGTGAAAAAGGTGCGAAAAATCGGCTGGTAATAATCATCGATTGATCTTTGAAAAAGAATAGGGAATTGTCAAGGTCTCCTTTCCTTAGAGCGGCACACTATATAGTGTGGTTTAATGGTGGAGTGGGAAAGTTATGACTACTCGCCAAATGGAAAACTCAAGCTCAAATCAATTCTATTACAGATTACTAATTAAATCAAAAGCGTTTGAGCTTTCTGAGATTAAAGGAGTGAAGAAGCCAGGCCATTTTCCTATTCAGAGGACTCCTTCTGCTTTGAGCTGTTTCACTTCGGCACCGCTGATCCCCAGGTATTTTCCCAGGATGAGTTCATTGTGCTCTCCGACCAATGGAGAAGGGCGTTCGACCTCGCCCGGCGTCTCTGAGAGTTTGAAGGGAATCCCGGGAATTTTGGCTTTACCGATGATGGGATGGTCAACCTCCACAAAATATCCCCTGGCATTCAGGTGAGGGTCATCGACCACCTGCTGAATGTTCAGGATCGGCGAGTTGGCAACCCGCTCGCGATCAAGAATCTCTCCCGCTTCCTCCACCGTATAATTTGCGGCCCACTTCTCGATTTCTTCTGCCAGAATGAACTTCTTCTCCCAGCGCTGCCGCTTGGTGCGAAATTGCGGGTCTGAAGCCCATTTGGGCCTTCCGATGGCTCGACAAAAACGATGCCAATGTTCGTCTCCCACGGTGGCAATTATGATGTATCCATCCTTACATTTGTAAGCCCCCATGGGGGCGTCGTGGGGATTGTGAGACCCGATGGGGGTCAAAAGCTCCTTTCCCATCGTCCAGCGCACAATCGCTCCTTCGAGGATCGATACCATCGCTTCCTGCATGGAAGCATCGATATACTGACCGACTCCGCTCTTCTCTCGATACCACAGGGCCGCCATAATGGCGAAGGCAGCATGCACGGAGGCGTTTACGTCCCCCAGGGAAGTCCCGACCCGTGTGGGAGAGCCACCCGGGTGGCCTGTGATAGACATCAAACCGCTCATCGCCTGGGAAATTACATCGAAGGCGATGCGTTCGGAATACGGACCCCACTGACCAAAACCACTGATGCTACAGGTGATGATGCGGGGATTAATCTCACGCAGAACTGGATAGTCTATTCCCAGGCGCTTCATCACTCCCGGGGCATAATTTTCCAGGACGATATCCCCGATCTTGACCAGTTCTTTAAAAATGCCCATACCCTTGGGGTGCTTCAGGTTTAAAGTGATCCCGTACTTATTCCGGTTGAGGGTTAAGAAATATCCGCTCCGGCTCCGATCATGAGGACCGCCTTCGCCCTCTTTGGCCAGAGGGGGATTGTCACGGATGAGCTCCCCTCCCGGGGGTTCAATTTTGATGACTTCCGCCCCCATGTCCGCAAAAAGCATCGAACAATAAGGTCCAGTATAAATCCGCGTAAGGTCCAGGATTCGAATTCCCTCTAAAGCCCTTGGTGCCATATCTCTTTCTCCGACAAAAACTCTCTAATTCTTGCCAAACCTAAGACACACAATCGCATAAATCTTGTTGCAGATTTAAAAGAGCATTCTTTAGCTCCTTGCCGCCCTGTCACCCAGTTCCCTCATTGTCAGGCTCAACAATTAGTGTGAGTCCACGCGTTCCTCGAACGAGCACGCCTTTACCCTTTTCGATTGGCGGACTGCCTTCCGTCACCTCGGCTTGCCAAAGCTCTCCATGCACTAATATGTAGCCGGAAGGAGCTAGCCGATCCCTGGCACTGCCATGCGCACCAAGCAGCGGATTCTTATCCCTCGGCTGATCACGATCGTAAGCGCGCCAGACGAAGGGGAACAGTATCACATCCTTGAGCACCCATAATGCAAGGAAGCCCCAGACCAACCATGAAGGAATATCAAACCAGCGTCGAGCTAGCACTAGAAACAAAACCAGCAGAGCCAACCCGGGCAACTGAAGAAGCCCATATCTCACCACCACTCGAGCTGACCAACCATGCTGACTCGTATCCGTAGGTGACCTTGAGATAGACATTAGATAATTATGGATGTTGTGACACCTGGCACCATCCCCAGATCAGAGTATTCTTGCCAGAAAATATCCAAGGCAACCAGTCAAATTTATTATAGGTTTCGTTGTGTAATCAAAACTCACCACACTAGGTATTGGGGGCAGGCTTTATTAAGTTAACTATCGCCCATTATGATCCTATTCTCCAGACGCAGAGTATACTCCTTTACAAACTCTATGATCACAGGTTCTACTGAGGAAGGGCGTTTTCTTGGTAGGCCGTTATATCATTCGATTTTTTTCAGAAGTCTTTTGGCCCAGTCTCTGAAGTATTTTTCATCAGACTGCGAGGCTTTTTCCAACAGGGCCTTTGCCTCTTCTTTATTTCCCTTCCCCTTTAATTCCAAGAGCAATTCAGCAAGGTATATTTCCCCTTCGGCCTTTTCATTGAAATACCGGGTTGTCTGGTACTCCCGGTAAAATTCGAGCGCCTTTTTCTTGTCCTTATAGGGCCAGGGGACAACAGCCCAGAACCGGCCGAGAGCCAGCATGGGACCGGCCTCGTTATACATCTTATCCAACTCATAGGCCTTCTCTAAACTACTCTGGGTTTTACCTTTAAGGCCCTCTGCTAAGGCAGTAAGTACACTGACACCGTCTGAGTAAATCCCCACATTCAGGGCATAATAATAGTGACCATCAGGCTTATCAGGCTCCTGCTTAATCGCCCTTTGTGCATATTTCATACCTTCTTTGCCATAGCTTGCGCAGATTTTCTTCCACCCTTCAACGGCCTGTCTCTTTGCCTCTTCCCCATATTCCCTATATGCCCTTGCGCACTTCCAATTGGCTTCGTAATCATCGGGGCTTTGCTCCAAGGCCTTTAGGCATAAATCAATGGCCCCTTTGTAGTTCTCTATTCCTCCCTGCTCATAGAGCACATCAGCCTTAGACAGGTAATCTTCGGCCGTGAGATCCAGGGGGTGGATCAAGCCAAGGAGGAAAAATAGACCGCACCATAATAAGAGCCTTTTCATGCTTACACCCCTCATTGAGTAGCTTCGATCCAGAAGTAGTAAGTAATGAGAACCCGCTTTCTTGAGGGAAGGAGTATAGGAAAATGAGGCTTATATGTCAATAGAGTTATCAATTCAGAGCATATAAAATATTATTTAACAACTTGATTCCTAAAGTACTTCTGTTGTATAATTAATGGACCGTTAACCATTATACAACGGAGGTGCATTATGTATACGTCGATGACACCTAGGCAGTTCAGACGGCGGTTCCGCACCGAGCGCGATTGTCTCAGATATCTTATTAAACGCAAGTGGCCTGATGGGTTTCGCTGTCCTCGTTGTGACCATGACCAAGCCTATCTCATCGCCTCCCGGAGAAAGTATCAATGCAAGCGATGTAACCATCAGACCTCACTGACCGCCCATACCATCTTTCACAAGACGCGAAAGCCCTTGAGGGACTGGTTTTGGGCGATCTTTCTGGTGGCAACCCGAACCACGGGCTCCTCTGCCCGTCAACTCCAATATGATCTGGGTATCTCCTATCCAACGGCCTGGAGTTGGTGCCATAAGATCCGAAAAGCCATGGAGGACCGGGATACCCGATACGCGCTCCAAGGTATGGTTGAGCTCGATGATACCTATATCGGGGGTAAGAGAAAGTCCGGGAAACGGGGCCGCGGTGCTCGCAGTAAAGTGCCGGTGCTGGTGGCGGTGGAGTCCCGGCCCAAGGGATGTGGTCATGTGGCCTTGAGCAAAGTAACCTCATTAACATCCCGTCAGACAAAAAGCTTTCTCACCGATACCGTCGAGATGGATACCCTTATCTTTTCGGATAGCTTATCTGTTTACCAATCCTTATCCCAGGATCTCAATCTCTATCCCCTGACCGTAGGCAATGGTCAGCGTGCAGTGGAGATCTTTCCTGATGTTCATAGGGTGATTGCTCGGTTGAAAACCTGGATTCGAGGGACCCACACGCACGTGTCAAGCAAACACCTGGACCGATATTTGGCTGAATTCTCATATCGGTTTAATCGGCGGTTTAAACACCGTCGGGATACCATCTTTGACCGTTTGGTGACGGCTTGTTGCACGACTCAAACGGTTACGTATCGACAATTGGTTTCTGCTCTAAATTGATAAGTCTATTAATCTATCGGCATGAGCTTCTGGGGGATATTATAGCCCGCTTCCCTGTAATACCTGTAAGCTCCGGGATGCAGC
>JABXJZ010000164.1 GCA_013375335.1 Desulfobacterales bacterium | reverse complement strand
CCAAGCAGGTATCTTTTTGGAGAAAAAATGTCAAGAGCAGTATTGAATGTGTTTCAATCTTGAAAATCCGTGTTGACAGAACCCAGGGATTTTGCTACTTGTCAGGACGTCCTAATGTTAGCAAAAGGAGGTGAAAAAGGCAAATCAAAAAGCAACAGAATTATAAGCCTTGAGTAGAGAAAGGAGGAGAGTTATGTCAAACAAGCTCAAAATACTCATTCCCGCAGCCATCATCATTAGTATTTTTGCAGGTATGACGCTGGCCGGGGCTGCAAAAAAGACGATACAGGATTTCTGAAGAGGGAGGGAGAGAAAGTTGTTTAATAAAGTTGCTGTTATTACTGGAGCAGGTTCGGGTATCGGTCGGGCAACCGCATTGCTTTTTGCGAAAAAGGGCGCCAAGGTCCTGGTCGTAGACCTTGATTCCAAAGAAGGCTCTAAGACGGTTGACAGCATCGAGGGCCATGGTGGGGAAGCGAGGCTGGTAGTGGCAGATGTTTCCAAAGCATCCAATGTGCAGCGCATGGTCAAAACGATTCTTGAACTGTATGGTCGACTCGATATTCTTGTGAACAATGCGGGCATCTTTACCGAAGGCAGTGTGGTGGAAACCGTGGAAGAGGAATGGGATCGTGTCCTTGGGGTTAACTTGCTTGGTGTCTTTCTGTGCATGAAGTACTGCATCCCCGAGATGATTAAAGGGGGGGGAGGCGTTATTGTCAACGTCGGCTCTGAGGCTGGCCTTGTGGGAATAAGGAATCAGGTGGCATATAATGTATCAAAAAGTGGCGTGATCGCCCTGACCAAAAGTACTGCCCTTGATTTTGCTGAAAACAATATCAGGGTAAATTGCCTTTGTCCAGGCAGGGTTCTAACTCCCTTAGTGGAGAAAGTGATCAGCGACTCAGAGGACCCGGAAGCTACACGGCGTATCCTTTCTGACGATCGCCCCTTGAAAAGGATGGGAACACCAGAGGACATAGCCGCCGGGATCCTGTTCTTGGCTTCCGATGAAACCCCCTATGCTACAGGAACCGTACTCTCCATAGATGGAGGGTATACAGCCCAGTAGGATTCTCTAATTCGCAGAGAAAGGAAAAGATGACAGGCTCATCCCTCCTGTTACAAACAGAAGCTATTGACAAAAGCTTTCCCGGGGTTCACGCCCTGAATAGGGTAGATTTCGACTTGAAAGAGGGAGAGGTCCATGTTCTGCTGGGGGAGAACGGCGCGGGAAAATCGACTTTGATGAAGATCATAAGCGCGACCTTGCCCAAAGATGGGGGAAAGATCTTTATCCGCGGCCAGGAAGTTGAACTCATGAGCCCCCGCCATGCCCGAGATTTGGGAATCGGTATGGTCTACCAGGAGCTGAGTCTCGTCCCAACTCTTAGCGTGGCTGAAAACATCCTTCTGGGCAGGCTCCCAAAACGGAAGTCTGGCACCGTTCATTGGTCCAGGGTATTCACAGAGGCTCATAGACTTCTTGATGATTTCGGTGTCGACATAAGTCCGCGACAATGAACTGGCAGTCTGGGTAGGGCGGAAATGCAACTGGTGGAAATTGCGAAGGCCCTATCAACGAAGGCCCAGATACTACTCCTCGATGAGCCAAAATCTGCCTTGTCTGATAAGGTGCCTCGGACTGGTCAGCGGGTTAACGTTCTCAGAGACGGTAAGAATATCAAGAAGCTTCGCGAGTCAGCTTTTCTATCTTTCCCTTGATTTCTCCGAGCTCGTCCTTAGTGTCCAGTACACCAAGCTCCAAAGAAAAGGTCCTCTTGCCGCCTGGTGGAAGGGACTCCAAGGTTCCTCTCTCTCGCTCAGCTGCCCTTCCCTCAACATGGCAGTTGGCCGGCTCAATCCCCAACACATACGCCCCCTGCCCAAGCATCTTCCACTGGACCAGGTTCTTGAGCTGGTTTCTGTTGTACCGGATATATAATGCAAGTGAAAGCTTTTCATTGATGAGGGCTACTGGAACACTCCCATCAGCATAGGAACCCGTCTCGTGGTAAAAGACTTGACTTTGAGCCTCAGGTAAGGGGGCATGAAGCCTGCCATAGGCCTCTGCCTTCATAGACGCATCCATCGGGACTATTTCTTTGGAGGGTATGAGGATAGTGCTCTCCTCACTTAGGAGTGGAAATCCAATGTTCACGTGATAGAGGAACATCAAGGGTGCGGGCCTGAAATCATGGTTTTCAACCTCATCCTCAATTTGGAACATGGATGCCCCCAACCTGGTGCGGATCCTTCTAGTGAGTGAGAGATTCTCCCCCCAAAAAGCAGCCTGTCTCATCCTCCCTTGAATAGTCAGGTTGTATTCATCCCCCTCCCATTGGCCATCCGCATAAAGAGATTCAGCGGGAGTGGCTGAGATTCTTCCATGACGCCCGAGCTCTTCGCCCTGATCCTCACATGGAGGGCCAACATTCGTTAACCCGCAGGTCACAAGCATTCCGCCGTAGAAGATGCGATGCCAGCGATCCCCTTCCGGTTCATAGAAGACGGGGGACACATCACCCGTACAGGATCTCCACGAAAGAGGGATCCCCTTGTATTCAGCAAAAGAGATATCCATCCCACGGGATGCCAGGACGTTGAAGCGGAAGCCTGAGCCAGTGCGTACTTCAATTAGCCGGACACCTTCTTCGCTTCCGTCTTCGAGTCTCATGGATCGCACCCCTGCAAGCTGAGAGATATCTCCCACCCTCTGAAGCAACTCAGAGCGGGTAAACTCCCGGCCAAATATCCTTGCCATTGTCTCCCTCCCAGGAAAGCTACCAGGCCGTCATGCCGCCACCAGTAACCTGGTTGGATCCGGTAACATATCGCGGCTCAACAGACCCAAGAAGCGTGATGGCAGCTGCTATCTCCTCCGGACACCACGGACGATCCGCCGGATGGCACTTCTCCAGGAGTCTCCTGCCCCTCCGGCTCGTATCATGTAGGGCCCAGCATGCCGAGAACAATAAGAGCTGCCATTCAGGTTCACTGCAACGATTCGATTCCAACCCGCTGTAATCTATCCGCAATAGTCAGTACTGTCAACTTCTAACATGAAAAACGAACCCTGGATACCCCGTGCGGAAGCACGGGGCAGTTCGCTAAAAGAATCAGATCTGATCTATTCTATCTATGCTTTTGGAGCGATTACTAATTGCCTGAAAGTCATGCTAAAGGCGTCACTTCATAGAAATCGATAGAGGTAATGGGAGAGGTCTCAAATGATTGAACAGGGTCGTCTCGAGAATCTACAGTACAGTATCCCCCGATCAGTGCATTGTTACAAACACTTGCTTTCCTGCATCGATAGGTAACGTGTAGGTGACAATCTAGGTAGCCTGCTGTGTGCGGACCACAATGGTATTACCTAGCTTGGATACAGCGCGCTCAGAGGATGGAAGGGCATTCTTGGCTCCTTCGCCCAAACGGAGGAGATCAATTTAAGCCATACTTTTCGGCGTGCTCCCGCAGGAATTTCAGCCCTTCACGTGCCAAATATTCGGAGGATTGACTTGGCGGCCGCCATAATTTGATCGCCGCGGCCAGATGCGGGTTTACCGCGGCAAAAGACTTGACCACCAATGGCCCCCTGTAGCCTGCATCCGCTAATCCGCGGAACACATCGTCCCAGTTGACCGTCCCGCTCCCGAGCTGGCCCCGATGATTCTCACTCATATGCATGTAGCCCAACACATCGGCGCAGTCAACCAATGGCTGATAGAGGCCATTCTCCTCATAGTTCATATGGTAGGTGTCGGCGTGCACCACAATATTGTCAGCACCGATGGCTAGAATGGCTTCCCTGGTATCGGAGAGCGTGTTGAACAGGTTGGATTCATAGCGATTGACGACCTCAATCCCCAGCGTGATGCCCCGTTTCTTGGCCTCTACTGCCACCTCGCCGAGTGTGTCGATCACGACCTGACGATCTCCAGTAAACTTACCCAGGGCATAAGCGATGCACCCGACAAGGTAGGTTCCCCCCACCGCTTCGAGTTTACCCATCGCGCTTACGAGGAATTCCTTTGCCTTCTCCGGTTCCTCAGGCATATGAGCCCATTCAGGTAAAACGAGCGACCCCGTCGCCTCAATGCCAGCCTCGGAAAGAGCCTTCATATGCGGCGCTGGCTCAAATTCGTCGGGCATCAACAGTGATATCTCGATGAAATCGAAGCCGGCTTCCCCTGCTGCAGCGATCGCCCGATTCCCCTTCTCGGTGGTCCACTCATCAATCCAAAGAAAGGTATGCGTGCCGTATTTGGGCATGGCGGTCCTCCTCATTCTAAAACAGGCCAGGAACGATCGCGAACTGCCGTCGTTCCATGGAATAATCGATGCTCAAGGAGTTCATCGGCGGGGAAACATTCACCCCTCTTCCTCCTCGGCGATGGCCTGGCTCTCGCCAATTGCTTCTCGATACAGGGATCTCAAACTGATAAGAACTCGCATTCTGATGGAGCGAGTATAGTGGAGAAGGGGCTTGTGTGTCAATGG
>JABXJZ010000163.1 GCA_013375335.1 Desulfobacterales bacterium | reverse complement strand
TTTTCTTGGTTCAGACCTTCTGTCCACCAAATTGCTGGTAACGGCATATTTTCTCATGCATTCCCCTTGCCAGCTTAAATTTTTAATCAATTATACCTATATGGCGATATTTGTCAACTAATTTTTTATAAGATTGAAAAATTAAACATAATTTATTTATATAAAGCATAAAAGATTTTCTTCTTATCTAAATTTATCCATTAGTCAGGCAACCTTTGTCCATCAGATCCATCAAGGGCAACAAAGGCGCTAAAGGCCTGCCTTGACACAGACGCCACTTTGTCCTATCCTTCCATCACCCGAGGGCGAAAAGGCAATTAGGCCACATTCACAGGAGGTATTTATGGCAAACGAGATACAACAGAAGAGCAAAAAGGCGAGAGAGGATTGGATTCAGTTCGATGCCCTTTGCTGTGGGACGGGTTGGGATGAGAGGGATCTGAGGGCACCGCAGATCTTGATTGAAGATGTTTATGGGATGAGCCATCCCGGGAGTATTCACCTGAATGCCTTGGCAGAGGAGGCCTCTATAGGTGTTTTCCAGGAAGGGGGGAGACCAGCCAATTTTCATGGAACGGACATATGTGATGGATGGGCAATGCTCCATGACGGCATGAATTATATCCTTCCTTCCAGGGAGGCCCTTTGTGATCTGGTTGAGGTACACGGTCGCGTTATACCCTGGGATGGTGTGGTGGTCATCTCATCTTGTGACAAATCAATCCCCGCTCATTTAATGGCTATAGCCCGTTTGAATACGCCGGCGATTCATGTGCCCGGGGGAAGCAATCGCATTGGACCCAATATGTCGCACAGCGTCCTCGTTGGTGAGACTGCAACCAAGATGAGACAGGGGGGAGACGTCTCGGAAGAGATCCGTGATTATAAGCTCTCTGGATGCCCAGGCTTTGGGGCGTGTCAATTCATGGGAACAGCAAGCACCATGCAATGCATGTCCGAGGCATTGGGGATGAGTTTGCCAGGGGCAGCGTTGACTCCGGCGAGTCTATTCCATATTCGGCGTGGCGCTCGTATGGCCGGCCGGCAAATAATGGAACTTGCAAGAATAGGTATTAAGCCATCGGACATCATGAGCAAGGAGGCCTTTGGAAACGCTATAAGAGTGCATGCCGCCATATCAGGCTCGACTAATGCCCTGCTTCATTTGCCTGCCATTGCACGCGAACTCGGGATTCCCATCGACGAGGGACTTTTCGACCGAGCTAATCGGGAAACCCCTTATCTCGTTGACATTCAGCCCTCAGGGAGATACCTGAGTGAGCTCTTCTGGTACGCCGGGGGCGTTCCCCGGGTGCAAATAGAACTTCAGGAGGTCTTAGATCTCAGCGTAATGACGGTGACCGGAAAGACCCTTGGGGAAAATCTGAAACAACTGGAAGATGAAGGGTTTTTCAGGCGGGGAGAGGCCTATCTGGCCAACTATAATCTAAGAAGAGAGGATGTCATCCGCTCCCCAGAGGACGGCATGGGTTACGGTTCCATAGCTGTCTTAAAGGGTAATATTGCTCCTGAGGGGGCAGTCGTCAAATTTTCGGCAGTTGAGCCTAGTATGTTGACCCACACAGGCCCAGTGAAGGCCTTCAATAGAGAGGAAGAGGCCCTGGATGCGATCCTTAAGGGCAGGATCCAACCTGGCTCCGTAATAGTGCTCCGGTACGAGGGGCCACGCGGCAGTGGAATGCCTGAAATGTTTGCGACCACAGAGGCACTAGTGACCATTCCGGCGCTTCGAAACACTGCCATAGTGACCGACGGGAGGTTCTCCGGGGCCACTCGCGGTCCATGTATCGGTCATGTTTCACCTGAGGCTGTGACCGGGGGACCCATTGCCCTTGTGGAGGATGAGGACCTGATTCTCATTGACATCCCTAATAGGGTCCTTTCAATGGTGGGCGTAGGAGGGCAAAGAAAGGATGAAAATGAAATCAAGACCTTACTGGCTGAGCGTAAAAAACGATGGAAACCACCTGTTCTTCATCACCCTCCAGGAATCCTGAGGCGTTACTCAGATCGGGCTGCCTCGGCCATGAAAGGCGCTTACCTGGAAGAATAAATCCTTTCACAAAACAGAAGGCGCAATGTATAGTTGACATACGGCCTTCTTTTTTCCTATCCTTCGCCTGTTGTAAGGCAGGTTCTTATCAGCTGATTTCATAAATCGAGCTGCAAGCTTTTCAATAGACGGGAGGGAGAAATGGTTAATATGAAAAGGATAGCATTAATGGTCGTCCTCCTTGCACTTATGTTTCCAAGTGCTTCTCTGGCTGAGAAGCTAAGTGTTGAAGTGGATGCCAGCTCTAATGATATCGACCTCAGACTAAGCCTTGAATCTCCAGTTTATCAAAACACCGGAGAGATTGTCTTTGGTCTGAGTTACAGTGATGATTATTTAATCCCCAGTTTAAGTGGTGCTTTAAAGGGCGAAGTCTTTACTCCCAGGCTCACTCTCGGCCTGGGTTTTAAAGGCGTATTTGGAGAAGTAGAAATCCATGATAAGGATTATGACCTGAGGGCAATTGGCTTTCGTGTTCTCGGAGAATACGACTTCGGAGAAGCATTGCTTCACCTGCCGCTGCGTGCCTCGGTGTCCCTCTCTATTGCACCTGATGCGCTTTGCTTCTCGGATACCGATCGATACCTGGACCTCTATGCTGACATCTATTTGTATATTGTGAAGAACGCAGCAATTGGCATTGTCTACAGATGGTTCGAAGCCCGCTTTGACGTTCCCTCCGGGGAACTGGAAGAGTCCTATGATGCGTTGCTTGTTGGTTTCAAGTTGAGCTTTTGAGGCTCGATAGAGAGTGAACGGGTCTATTCGGCTTTGGGCCTCGGGTAAAGCCCACTTCGCTCTACAATCTCCGGGACCTTCTCTTCCCATTCTATGGCCATAACGTGAAATCCCCTCACTCCCTCCACCTCTTTGAGCCGTTGAATAGACTCCACACAGATATTGATTCCCTCCTCGGGCTGCTTTTCCTTGGGGACCCCGCTCATCCGTGCCACCACTTCGTCCGGCACATCCATTCCGGGAACCCGGTTTTTCATATACTTCGCCATGCCCGCTGATTTGAAAGGTGTCACACCAGCCAGAATGTAAACCTTCTCGTGGAGACCGCGGTCCCTGACCCCTTTCATCCAGAGCTCGAACTTATCGAGGTTATAGATGCACTGTGTCTGAATGAATTCAGCACCAGCTGCTACCTTCTTGGCAAGGCGTCGGACGCGAACCTCAAAGGGGTCCGCAAAGGGATTGGCAGCGGCACCCACGAACATCTTCGGTGGGTGCTCGATATCATCTCCCCCTAAGAATTTTCCCTCATCCCTCATGTACCTCACGGTTTGTATCAGCTGCATGGAGTCCAGATCAAAGACATTCTGGCCCTGAGGGTTATCACCGAATTGTTGATGATCGCCGGACAGACACAGTATGTTATAGATATCGAAGGAGGCAGCTCCCAGGATATCGCTCTGCAGGGCAATCCTGTTTCTGTCCCGGGTGACCATTTGTAAAATGGCCTCAAGCCCCATGAACTTAAGTCGGATGCACGCAGCAAGACTGCACAGTCGGGTGACCGATGTCTGATTGTCGGTTACATTGATAGCATCCACATAATCCTTGATCATTTCCGCCTTTTTGACAATTACCTCTCCATCGCTGCCGCGGGGCGGGCCACACTCTGAGGTCACCGCCAGGTGACCCGCTGAAAGAATCTTTTCCAATCGGCTCGGGGTCTTCGTGTCCATTACTGCAGATCCTCCCTGACTAGTTTCCTTGGCCCGCCTGCCCGTTCGGTGGACCAGTCCTTGATGGGAATGAGCGTCTCGTAGTCCTCCAGCCTGCCGAGTTCCTTGAGTCGGTCAATAATAAGCTGCCAGGCACAATCAAGCTCCGGGTTTATCTCACATTTTCCCCTCGTGGAGCCACCGCAAGGGCCATTAAGAACCCTCTTGGCGCATCGGGAAACTGGACAAATTCCGGCCGTTTGTGACAAGATACACTGACCGCATCCCTGACAGCGCTCTGCCCAGACACCCCTCTCCTCTGTTACACCCATAAAGAGGGTATTAACGCCCGGAAAGACAGGGGTTCGGAAGTATTTTTCAGCCAAAAATTGCACTCCCACCCCACAGGCAAGGGAGATCACGGCATCATATTCATCGATGATCTTTCTTATCTCCTCCAGGTATTCATGGTCGCATTGTCGCTCTAAAGTGACCTCTTTGACCTCAAGCTCTCTTCCTTCTTTCATGAAGGCCATTGTTAAAGCTGAGGCGAGGATCTCCACCTCTTTTTTGCCGCCGGCATAACATACCGTAACGCACTCATTGCATCCCACAAGGAGGACCCTTTTACAGTCCCGCATAAATCCCATAATTTCCTCGATGGGTTTTCTCTCTGCTACAATCATAGCAAGACCTTTCGATTAAGGTTGTCTATTCACACCGCTGTTACGCGGCCTTTTTCCTTTTAAGTGCCCCCCTGATAGGA
>JABXJZ010000162.1 GCA_013375335.1 Desulfobacterales bacterium | reverse complement strand
GCCGCCAACGCCCACACCCCTCTCCCCATTGTAATTCCGTGTCATCGGGTTATTGGCAGCAATGGCAGTTTGGTGGGATTCGGTGGAGGATTGGACATAAAACAGAAACTGCTCGATTTGGAGAGAACGTACCGTTAGCTTCCATTGGTATGGTACACGCACTCCATGATGCGTACCATGACCGGGCTTCGAGAAGTATTTCCGGATAATCTCCTAGAAATCAACCCCGAGACGGCAGCAAAACTCGACATCAAAGATGGGAGCTTTGTAAGGGTTACATCACCAAGAGGCGCTATCAAATGCGCGGCTTCTTTGACAGACCGTATTGATCCAAGGGTCGTTCATCTTTATCATGGCTTTAAGGAAGGCAACTGTAACGTCTTGACGGATCATAAAGCTTGCGACCCTGTCACCAGATCTACCGGCCTCAAGTCGTTACTGCGTAAAGGAGAAAAAACATGAGCGGGTTCGATGACCATTTCTAATTCTAATGGAGGAAACAATGGCGGATAAAAAAGCCTTTGAGACAGAGAAGGCAGCGGTTCTTGGAGGACCCTATTCACAAGCAATCATCCATAATGACCTGATCTTCATATCAGGCCAGGGAGCAATAGACCCCCAAACGAACGAGGTCATGCATGGAACCATCGAGAAGGAAGCGGAGCTGTCTATGGAGAATATCCGCATTATCCTTGAGGAAGCGGGATCTTCACTGGATAAGGTTTTACAGGTAACCGTGTATTTGCTTGATATGGGGGAGTACAATCGGTTCAACGAGGTGTACAAAAGATATTTCCAGGGCGACCTTCCGGCACGAACATGCGTTCAGGCAGCCAGGCTTCCCTTTGGGATTCGCGTGGAGATCAATGCCATTGCGTACATCTGATATTGCCACGTAGCTCTCGCCCTATAGATTATCAGTGGAAAAAGCTTCCGCCTAAAGACCAATCGCTGTCTTCCATCTGCAGAATCAAGAAGAAGTTAGCGATCAGGATGATCACCAAAGGAGACCATTATTGAAAATTCTCTGTGAGTGATTATTATGTAGCGGCAAGTGTTTTTTCTTGTCACCAGGACAGATGCTTAGCCGATGTCATAGATACCACTCATGCTGGGTTTCGCCTGAATAGAATCAATCATCCCAACGAAGAAGAGGTAAAACAAGGATGAAAAGTTCCGATGCAAAGACCAGACTCCTCCGATTCATATGGAGTGCCATTCCCTGGCTGATGGTGGCCCTTATTGTGGTCTTCATTGTGAACATGGGAGGCCGAATCAAGGAGAAGAAGACCCGACTGGAAGAGGCCAAGAAGGCTGCCATGAAAAAGGAGGTGCCCGCGGTCAAGGTCATTACCCTGACCCTCAGGCCGAGCCGCCTTATTGACAAGATTAATCTGCCGGCCCAGGTGGAGCCCTACGACGAAGTGTGGGTCAAGGCCGAGGTTTCCGGCCAGGTGGTGAAGGTATTGGTCAAAGAGGGACAAAGGGTTGAGAAAGGACAGGCCCTCGTCCAGCTCGACGAACGCGACTACCGGAGTCGATTGGCCCGCATCGAGGCCAACTATAAATTGGCCAAATTGAATTATTCCCGCACTGAGGCCCTGGTCAAAAAGAAGATCACCGCACCGACCAAGCTGGATGAGATCGAGGCCCAGCTCAAGGATCTGGGTGCACAGCGCAAGGAAGCCCGGCTGGCCTTGAGTCGCACCCGCATTACGTCTCCGCTCTCCTCCCTGCTTAACCGGATCGAGGCCAAGGAGGGCGACTACCTCGCCGTGGGAGATCCGGTGGCTCAGATCTTAGAGATAGATCATGTCAAGGTTACCGTGGGGGTCCCCGAGAGCGACGTAGCCGCTATCTTCGATCTGGAGGAGGCTGATGTAATCATAGAGGCCTTGGGGAAACGCAGGGTCAAGGGCAAGAAGGTCTTCCTCTCCCGACAGCCGCGGAGCTTGGCCCGACTCTACGACCTCGAGCTCAGAGTCCCAAACCCCGACGGCCGCATCCTGCCCGGTATGTTCGCCCGAGTGGGGCTAGTCAAACAGGTCTTTGAACAAGCACTGGCCGTTCCGCTGTACGCTGTCATCACGCAAGGAGACGAACGCTTTGTGTTTGTGGAGAAAGGAGGCCGTGCTGAAAGAAGGAGTGTCAAGCTCGGGGTTCTGGTCGGTTGGGAGGTCCAGATTAGCTCTGGGTTGAAGCCTGGTGAGAAGGTCATCGTGGTCGGTCACCGCCTTTTGGATGACGGCCAAGCAGTAGAGGTCATTAAAAGCGTGAGCAATCCAAGCGAGATCCTGAAGTCATGATCGTCCCTAATACAGCTGTCAGAAAGCGGACAAGTGTTGTCGTTCTGGCCCTGATAATTATCATCTTCGGTCTCATGTCTTATGAGTCCCTGCCCAGAGAGGCTGCACCTGATATTACCATTCCATATATCTTCATCATAACTAGCTATCCGGGTGTGGCCCCTGAGGATATAGAGCAGGCAATTACCCTTCCCATAGAGAAGAAGCTCAAGGGCCTAGAGGCGGTCAAGCAGATCAGGTCGTCCAGCACTGAAGGTATGAGTTCGATCATCGTCGAATTCGTAGCCGGCACCGACATCGAAGAAGTCCTGTCCAAGACCAAGGATAAGGTCGATCTGGCCAAACCAGAGCTACCAGCCGACCTGGAGGAAGATCCAGAGGTGATTGAAATCAACATCTCTGAGCTTCCGATTGTCGTTCTTTCTCTGTCCGGTCCAGTCGGGCTGGTTAGACTTAAGGAGATCGCCGAGGATGTTCAGGACGATATCGAATCCATTCCCGGCGTTCTTGAAGCAGAGGTAACAGGCGGACTTGAGCGGGAAATCAGGGTAGAACCCGACCCGGATAAGCTCGCCTATTATGGTCTCTCCATAGTAAGTCTCCAGAATGTTATCGCCGAGGAAAACCAGAATGTTTCTGGTGGTGCTATCCGCATGGGTGACGGACGCTTTCAGCTTCGGGTTCCCGGCGAGTTTCAGAGCCCAGAGGAGATCTACGGGCTAATCGTGGGGCTTCACAAGGGCCAACCTGTCTACCTGAAGGATGTGGCACGGGTGGTTGATGGATTCAAAGACGAAGAAGGTCGCTCCCGTTTGAATGGCCACGAGGCCATTAATATCGCGGTTAAGAAGCGAGCCGGTGAAAACGTGATACGTATCTCAGAGCAGATCGACAAACTGATCGAGGAGCATAGCCCCACGTGGCCTGCGGGGACGAGAGTGACAAAACTCATGGACCATGCCAAAGATATACGTATCATGGTCGCCGACCTAGAGAATAATATCATCACTGGCCTGATCCTCGTCGTTGTCGTCCTCTTTTTTGTCATGGGGGTACGCAATGCCGTGCTGGTGAGTCTAGCCATTCCCTTCTCCATGCTCATATCCTTCATGGTACTCAACGCGCTGGGCATTACCCTGAATATGGTAGTCCTCTTCTCCCTGACCCTCTCTTTAGGCATGCTCGTGGATAACGCCATCGTTATTGTTGAAAACATCTTCCGCTACATGGAGCAGGGCGTGCCCCGGATTCAAGCGGCCATAAGAGCAACAAGCGAGGTAGCACAACCGGTCGTTGCCTCGACACTCACTACAGTGGCCGCATTCTTTCCCCTCGTATTCTGGCCGGGAATCATGGGTGAGTTCATGGTCTATCTCCCAAAGGCGGTGATCATCACCCTTTCCTCTTCATTATTCGTGGCAATGGTCATCAACCCGGCGCTTGCGGCTATCTTTCTGCGGTTGCCACCCGGTCATCGCTTCACCAAATTCAAGGTCAGTGCTGAGGAGATAGAACGTGCTGGTGAGGCACCGATCACTGTTCGCGGCCCCTTGCTTGAGGGCTATCGTCGCCTGTTGGATGGGGCTCTCAACCACCGCTTGGCTGTTTTAGCCATGGCCTTCCTCGGGGTTCTGGCAATGGCCATGATCTGGCTTCATGAGATTGGGCTTGAGAGGCCAATTGAGTTCTTCCCCAATATTGACCCCCACAGCATTTACATCAACCTGGACACGCCAGAAGGGGCAGATCTGGAGTACTCAGACAGAATTGCCCGTCAACTGGAGATTGCCCTGTGCAGCCCTGATCAAGGTTTGGCCTCTCCAGGAGCAGATCCAGCAGAGTGCTACTATAACAATACTGAAAATAAGATCCACGCGTTGCGACAGGGACAGCAGGTGGTGGGGCTGACAGACATGGCCAATATCAAACATATCTATTCTCGTACAGTGGCAGTGACTGGTGGTAGCTCTGCCTTCGAGAATAACTTGCCAAACCACATTGGCATCCAGTTCTATGACATAGAGGATCGGGTAGAACCATCCGCTGACACGGTGGAGGAGATCCGAGGGAGAATTAAGGACGTCCCTGGTGCCCAAATTACTGTCGCCGTGCAGGAAGAGGGTCCTCCTACAGGAGCCCCTATCAATATAGAAGTCGCTGGCGATGACTTTTACGTTCTGGGCCGTATCGCACAGCATGTGGGGGGTGTACTGGAGAAGAT
>JABXJZ010000161.1 GCA_013375335.1 Desulfobacterales bacterium | reverse complement strand
GGATAATGGCCATCAGGACAGGTACGGGGACACCCCACCTCTCGTACGACCTGCGCGCACTCCTATACCATTTTGGATTTTCCCTGAAGATCTCACAGACATTGGAGATAGATCTGGGCGGGGGTGTGGTAGCACACCCGTCAAAAAACATGAGGACAAGACAGCCAAGAAGTATAGGCGCAAATTCGTGTAGTTCTTTCCCTTTAACCCTAACCACTCTTTAGAAATCTAGCCTTTATCCAGATGGTGATTTCAGGCCTTTCAGGATAATTGGTTTTGAGCTTCAGAAAACCCCGGTAGGTCCCCACAGCGTTGGAGACGCCGGTAAAGTGGACCCGAAATTCCCTCCCTGCCTCAACCTCTTCTATCCTGTACCTCACTTTGTCGCTGAGACTAAAACGGCTTGGCTCAAGTTTCAGGGGTTTGTTTTCCTCCGCACTGACCCTGACAGTCTTGGTGATGTCCCGACCCACTTTTCCCTTAAGGTAGACGGACCTGGGAGTCAGAGAGATCGGTCCCTTGACAAAGGCCCTCACCGTTAACACTTCAATACTTTTGTGTGGATCGTTGGTGTAAACCCTGGCTCTCTTCCGGATCTCGCCCTCATAACCCTTGGTATTTATCCTTAGGGTAACCTTTCCCTCCCCGCCGGGGGGGATGGCCCTGTCAAAGTAGGCCACTGCGCAGCCTCAACCGGGGTTGACCTTTTTTATCTCGAGGGTCTGGTCCCCGGTATTGAGGACCTTAAAGGTATGTGCAACAATCTGGCCCTCTTTGACCTGTTTGGCATCAAAATGTCTTTCCTCTAGGACAATTCTTGGCCCAGTGGCCTGCTGAGCCCACGCTATACCGAAGTTGACGACAATCCAAAAGGTCAGAGAAAGGCCCCCGCGTAGTAATCTGTTCATATTTCCACCCCCTTTGCCACAACATATATTGAAAAATTGAATTTTCCTCTTATTCTATCACCATCAGTGTAACCCTGCGGTTCATTGCCCGGTTGGCGGGGTTGTTATTGTCCGCAATGGGTTTGGACTCACCGTAGGAAAAGACGTCCATGCGGTGCAGTGGTATGCCGTGCTGGGTGTGCAGGTATGAATAGGCTGCCTCCGCTCTGGCCCCTCCCAGCCACAAGTTATACTCTTCAGTGCCAATGTTGTCCGTGTGTCCTTGGATCTCGACGTACACATTCTCGTTTTCCGTCTTTAGATCCCCGGCAAAGCTGTCAAGCGCACCCTTAGCCTCTTCGGAAAGATTGCTCTTGTCAAAGGCAAAGTGGACCGCCTCGTCTGTAAAGGTCACCTCGTAGAGAAGCTTGCCCTCGGCTACTCTGCCCGCCTCCACAGCCCGCGCGAGTGCCTCCTCGCCCAGCGTGAATCCCTGTTTGCTCGCTCTCTTCAATCTGGCGATCTCGGCTTGGTTGGCCTCGACGAGCTTCTGGGTCTCGGCGATCTGTTCCTTGACGTACCCTCGAGTGGCACACCCGGTCAGCCCGAGCAAAATGAATCCCGTGAGGGCTGCGAGGGCAAAAAAAGTGCTCTTCATAGCCATTCCTCCCTGTGTCTTAAGTGTTCCAGTAGTGGGATTTTACATGCTTAAATTCAGATGTAAAGCAAAATCTATGCCCGGCCCCTCTATAGGCGGGCAGCCGAGCCTCCGGTAAGCAGAAAGGGAATAGACCTCCTTTTCGGATCGCTCGCCTCTATATGTTTGACAATAAAGGACCCGGCAAAATAGAATAGCTCACTGTGAGGGTGCATTCGTAGATTACAGGCTAATGTGAACACCGACTGGCTCAGAGGGGCTACATGATTTACAGAGTCCTAGCCGATTTCGTAATCGTAGTACATTTTCTTTGGATCTTGTTCCTCATATTTGGATTCATCCTCGCTTTAATGAGATCAAAGATGGCCTTTGTTCACGTGGCTGGACTCCTCTTTACCCTCTTCTTGAGCATCATGGGTTGGTATTGCCCACTGACCTACGTAGAGAATTACCTGCACACCCTGTCCGGTTCGGCCTCAACCTACAGTGAGTCATTTATTACTACGTATTTCTACCACCTTATCTATCCGGATCTGCCTGAGAAGTACATCAGGATTGGCGATATAGTGTTTTTTTGTCTTTATTTGATCGCCTATGGGTATCTTGCAAAAAGATACCGCATTTTGCACCGTATCAAAGGCTGATGAATTTGGGAGAGATCCCATGGTGCCTTTACACACGGGGGTTTAGACATGAATGACATTAATCCAGTGAATTACAGGATACACCTAGAACCAGATCTGAGGATCATGAAATTCTCTGGAAGCACTGAAATTCTGGTTGAGGCCCTAACGCCGGTCAAGGAGATCACATTGAATGCAGTGGAGCTGGCCTTCTGGGCTTGTAAGGTCTGTGTGGAGGGTGAGTTTGTAGAGTGCCCTTTTTACGTGGATACCCGGAAAGGGGAGATGAGGGTCTGCCTCCCGAAGGAGATGGCTGGAAGGATAATTTTGAAAATCGCCTACGTTGGAGAGATAAATGATAGGATGGTTGGTTTCTACAGGAGCAGGTACGGCGTTCGGGGAGAGGAGAAATACTGCGCAGTGACACAGTTTGAAGAAAGCGATGCCCGAAGGGCGTTTCCGTGCTTTGACCATCCAAGCAAGAAGGCGACCTTTGATATTGAGATGGTCATCGAGGAGGGACTGACTGCCATATCGAACGGGCCGATAGTTAAGGAGGAGCGCCTGGGAGACGGGAGGAGACAAGTAACCTTCCAGCAGACGCCGAAAATGTCTACTTATCTGGTTTTCCTGGGCGTTGGCGAGTTTGAGTTCATTGAAGAGGTGCGCAAGGTCCTCGTTCGTGTGGGGACCATGCCTGGAATGACGAAACACGCTCGCTTTGCGCTCGAGTTTGGCAGAAAGGCCCTCGAGTTTTGTGAGGACTACTATGATCTAAGATATTCGCTTCCTAAGCTTGATTTGATAGCGATCCCGGATTTCGCGGCAGGCGCAATGGAGAACTGGGGCGCCATCACGTTCAGGGAAAACTTACTCCTTCGCTATTCAAGCATCACATCCACCGCGGGTGAGCAGAGGATATGCGAAGTCATCGCTCATGAGATAGCGCATCAATGGTTTGGAGATTTGGTAACGCCTTCTGACTGGAAATATCTCTGGCTGAACGAGAGCTTTGCAACCTACTTTGGCTATGGCGTTGTGACACACTATTATCCAGAATGGGGCATATGGGATCAATTTCTGCATGGTCAAACCGATAAAGCACTCGACAGGGACGCCTTAAGAGAAACCGTTCCGATAGAGCTCCCTGGCGGCAAACACGTCGCCATCAACCCCAGCACAGCCCCAATCATATACAACAAGGGCGCGAGCATTTTACGGCACATCGAGGGATATGTGGGCGTGAATACCTTTAGGGAGGGTCTCAGGTACTACTTAAAGAAACACGAGTACGCGTGTGCATCGAGCCATGACCTATGGGGGGCCTTGGAAGAAGTTTCGGAAAAGCCTATAACTACAATCATGAAGAGCTGGGTAGAACAGTCAGGCTTCCCGCTTGTTGAGGTCAGAAGAGATGGGAACAGACTATCCCTTGCGCAGAAGAGGTTCTCTTACCTGCCGGGTGAATCCGACCAGATATGGGTCGTCCCAATTGCCATAAGGGTTTTTTATGGAAACGGTGATGCAAGGACAATAACCACCCTTCTCGAGGGCAAGAACACGAGCATTGATATCGGCCAAAATGCCGTCGCATACAAGGTAAACTATGGACAGACCGGATTTTACAGGGTCAAGTACAGCGAAAGGGGTGACCTCTATGAACTCGGCACACGGCTGCTGGGCAAGGAGTTCCCGCCCGAGGATAGATGGGGCCTTCAAAATGATCTCTATGCGCTGGTGAGAAGGGGTGATGCCCCCGTCGATGAGTACCTGGAGTTTCTCTCCAATTATGAAAATGAGGACGCCTTCCTGCCCCTCATAAGTATTGCGGGCAACCTATTTCACGCATACCTTGTCCTGGAAGGGGCTCAGAGGGAGAAGGTTGCATCCGTTGGGAAGTCGCTGCTTGAGAATGTACTCTCAAATATTGGTTACGAACCTCGCAGGGACGAAACACCGACAACATCAATACTGAGAGATAACATTATCGTACATGCGGTGATGTATGGGTCAGAGGATGCCGCGGGGTTCGCACGGAGTAAATTTTCATCACTCCAGAGCGGGGAGGGCATCCACCCTGACATCATGAAGAGCATCATGCAAGTGGGGGCCCTGAACGGCACCGACGAGACTTTTACATGGCTTGTCCAGAGGTTCAAATCCTCTGAGAGTGAGCACGAGAGAATAAACATACTAACCGCATTAGGGAGTTTCAGTCAAAAGACGTTGATCGAGAAGACTCAAGAATACATCCTTACAGGAGTACCGGATAGAAACAAGTTTATCCCAATAGCTTATCTGGCCTCAAACCCCCATGCCATTCCCTGCATGTGGGAGTGGTATGTGTCTCACGTAACCACGCTTGAGCAGTTGCATCC
>JABXJZ010000493.1 GCA_013375335.1 Desulfobacterales bacterium | reverse complement strand
CTATGGCTATTGTCTATTTCTTCGAGGATTTGAAGTGATTTAATGTCTTGTGGGTGCATCTGTCCTGGGCGGGATAATAGCGAAGAAGCTGCTCACCAAGGCTAACCTGGGGGAATATTTACTGAGGGGATATAGGGATTAATTCAAACCTTGTAATTTTTCGGCTAAATTTATCGAGTTTTTCCACAGCTCCGCTCCTTGGATTACACTCAGAAATCGCTATAAGATATTGATATCGAAGGATTTTTTGATAATTCCGTCGAAGACAAGCGTTCAGAATATGAACACATTTAGCGACTCCTGTCAAGCAAAAAGTTCGTACTGATCGAACTCGGGAGCAAATGCACCCCGCAGAGCTGCGTAGTTGCCTCTCCTGGAGCTGCCATTTATTGTCTACGACGCTTAAGAGGCAGATCAGAGAGAGGAAGGTAAATGGAAGCTTGAGTGAGTGGTATTTTAAAGGAGGAAAAAGATTCACTACAAGAGGCCCTTTGTGGAGGGGACATCATCCAGCCTTTCTTCCCTTTGAGATGCCTCATCAAGTGCCCTCGCGAAGGCCTTGAAGATTGCCTCGGCGATATGATGTGCATCATCACCGGATAAAAGCTCTATATGCATTGTAATGCCCGCATAATTTACAAGGGCCCTGAAGAACCCTTTGAGAATGCCTACATCAAATTTCCCTGTCGAGGTTTCCTTTAAGGGCACCCTGTAGGAAAGATAAGGCCTGTTGGAGATATCTATTACAACATTTGCAAGGGCCTCGTCCATGGGGACCATTGCCTGACCATACCTCTTAATACCCTTCCTTTCACCTAAGGCCTGATCTATGGCCTTACCCAAACAGATGCCCAGATCTTCAACGGTATGGTGATAATCAATCTCCGTGTCTCCTCTTGCCGTGACACTGAGATCCATGAAACCATGGGCAGCCATCAACTCGAACATATGGTCAAGGAACGGAATACCCGTATCATTAGAGAAGATGCCTTTCCCGTCCAGATTTAACTTCACACGAATATCCGTCTCCTTGGTCTTTCGCTCAACTTCAGCAGTCCTTTTCAATTGACAAATCCTTATCTTCAAAAGTTATTGGGGAGATGGGGAAAAACAAGAAACACAGACAGTCTCAGGTAACATAAAAACTTTGGTACAGTCAAGGCGTATTGGTGGCAAGACAGGGTAACGTCAAAGTCCAGGGTATGGGCATCTTTTTTTTCATTATGCCCTCACATGGTTCAGACTAGTGGGCGTTTCAAAATGGTTTATATAGATGGAGCCTATT
>JABXJZ010000160.1 GCA_013375335.1 Desulfobacterales bacterium | reverse complement strand
ATTTACAATAGGGGACCAGATCAAGGAGGTCGTTGCGGTCCATGAAGGGCTGGATGAAGGGGAGACACGCCGAAGGTGTATACAGATCCTGAAAGATGTGGGCATTCCATCGCCAGAGCAGCGCCTTAAAGACTATCCCCATCAGCTCAGCGGCGGGTTGAGACAGCGCGTTATGATCGCCATGGCACTGGCATGCAACCCCGACCTGGTAATTGCCGATGAACCGACTACAGCTCTGGACGTCACCATTCAAGCACAGATCCTCAACCTATTTGAAGAGCTCCAGCAAAAACGACATATGTCCCTCCTCTACATCACTCACGACCTTGGAGTGGTAGCGAATATCGCCGATCGCATCTATGTGATGTACGCAGGTATCATCGTCGAGCAGGGAGACACCTCGGATATTTTCAACAATCCCTGTCATCCCTATACCCAAGGGCTCTTAGCATCACTCCCCGGTCGTTCTAAACGGGGAAGCACGCTTCATAGCATCCCTGGCACAGTACCGGATCCTGCCAACAAGCCAAGCGGGTGTCCATTTCATCCCAGATGCAATTTTGCTATCGAGACCTGCCGGAGCCAATTTCCGGGCATGTGTGATTACAGAAAGGGCCATTTGAGTCGCTGTCCGGTGCTCTATGAGCGAACAAGGACAAAGGCCCGAGGCCAAAGGTTAAAGGAGAAAGGATAAGGGATATTTGGGACGAGGTTCGAGATAGATTTTCTTTGACCTCGAGCCTCCTGCCTTTTTCCTAAGCAAGTATCCGGTTTGGATAATGAATCTATTCACCGCATCTGATAGCACGATGCTCAAGACTGAGGGATTGAGAAAATACTTCCCGGTGCGAAGAGGTTTCTTCCAGAGGGTGATCGGGTGGATCAAGGCCGTTGACGGGGTGGACTTTGAGATTTATCAGGGGAAGACCTTGGGGCTGGTGGGAGAGAGCGGATGTGGCAAAACCACAATCGGCCGGCTCATCCTCAAACTTCTGGAGCCGGATGAGGGAAGGATCATTTATCGGGGTCAAGATATCAGCAGCCTTTCCCAGGATGAAATGAAGCCTTTACGAAAAGAGATGCAGATTATCTTCCAGGACCCATTCGGCTCTCTAAATCCCCGCATGACAGTTGGTGAGTCAATTGAAGAAGGACTCCGCACCCTGGGAGTGAAAGGACATGGTGAACGGAGAACTAGGGTCGGTAACCTGTTGGAGATGGTGGAGTTAGGGCCAGAGGCGGCTGATTTCTATCCCCATGAATTCAGCGGCGGGCAACGTCAGCGCATCGGCATAGCCAGAGCCCTGAGCGTTGAACCCTCATTACTCATGTGTGATGAGCCAGTATCGGCGCTTGACGTATCCATTCAGGCTCAGATCATAAATCTGCTCAAGGAGTTACAAAACAGGTTGCGTCTCAGCTATCTCTTTATTTCCCATGACCTTAACGTGGTAGGGTACATCAGTGATGTCGTTGCCGTTATGTACCTGGGCCACATCATGGAATACGCGCCAACAGAGGAGCTTTACGATAATCCCTTGCATCCCTATACGCTGGCACTCCTCTCAGCGATACCAGAGGCTGAACCGGACAAGCGGCGTGAACAGAAAACGCTTGCCGGTGATGTCCCGAGCCCTTTTAACCCGCCTCCAGGTTGCAAATTTCAGGGAAGATGCCCGCTGGTTGAAACCAGGTGTGGAGAAGAGGAGATTGACGTATACAAGGTAAATGAGAACCATACAGTGCGATGCTGGAAGGTAATTGAGGGAATTTCAAAGGCATGAGCTTGAACCACCTTACAATATCCAGGCATTGACAAGAGATTTGATAAGGATATTATTAGTAAAGGCGGATATTGGTTTAGATAACTACTTGAGACTATACGAACAGGTCGCCTGTCCATGACGTCAGATCTAGGAGATTTTAAGACCGTAGGTCGCTACCAGATCCTGAAAAAGTTAGGTCAAGGCAGCAGGGGAGCCGTCTATCTTGCCAAAGACCCTTATATTGAGCGTCCGGTAGCTATCAAGATCTATCGTCTTCCTGATGGTATAGGCCCCCGGGAAGTAGAAGCGTACAAAAAGAGGTTTTTCGTTGAGGCACAATCAGCAGGCCGTCTTACGCACCCAAATATTGTCGCCATATACGATGCTGATCTACATAAAGGCCTTTGTTATATCGCCATGGAGTATGTGGATGGCTCCACCTTAGAGAAATTTTGTGACCCCCACAATCTTTTGCCCCTCGAAAAGGTGCTAAAGATTGCCTTGAGCACATGTAGAGGACTGGAATATGCCCATCAAAATGCGGTAATACACCGTGATATAAAACCGTCTAACATCATCCTCGGCTCAGCAGGTCAGGTAAAGATAACTGATTTCAGCATCGCCTATGTTGTTAAGAGCGGTCGATCAACTCTTGTTAAGGGTTTATATGGCTCACTCAGCTATATGTCACCAGAACAGGTCAGGGAAGAGCCCATCACAAACAGAAGCGATCTCTTCTCCCTTGGCTCCGTCCTGTATGAACTGCTAATCGGTAAAAAGGCATTTGGTGGAAAAACCGAATACTCCATTATGTACAAAATTGTTAATGAAGAACCTCCTCCTGTTCTGGAGCTAAGACCAGAGTTACCAAAGATCTTTGAAAAGATTGTCAGCAAGGCCCTGGCCAAGGACCCATCCCAACGCTATCAGAACAATATGGACTTTGCCTATGATCTGAGACTGGCATTGAATAGCCTAAAGGGTACACCAAAAGAGACTCATGACAGGGAATTGCTCAATTATATCCAAGGCCTACCGTTTTTTTATAATTTTGCAGAAAGCCAGATTGACGAAATCATCTCTGCAAGCAATGTAGTCGAGTTTGAGAATGGTAAGACCATCTTCGAAGAGGGAGAGATAGATGATTCCTTCTATATCCTGATCAGCGGGCAAGTGACAGCTCAAAAGGGAGGCAGAGAGGTAGCCACTTTAGAAAGTGGTGTCTGTTTTGGGGAGATGGCCTACCTGACGGGCGAAGCCCGGTCAGCTACAATTACCTCCAAAGGTGAGTGTATCTTACTTAAGTTCAGTGCCACTCTTCTGAATAAGTTACCCGAATCTATTCAACTGCTCTTCTACAAGAACTTCACCAAGATGCTCATCAAACGCCTATCAGGAGGTTCCCAACATTAGCGGTAAAGGTCAGCTGTTATGGAGGGCCTCTCCATATACCTGAAGCCAACTTATTATATCGACTACGATTCGCCCTCAGTGTGGCAAACTTCCAAAGAAATCGTAGCCTCCCATCCTGAGGAACCAGCCAAGTCCATTTTTAATTTCGTTCGGGACAAAACCCTCTATAACCCTTATTCGCCTTTTTATCGCCCTGAGCATTATCAAGCCAGCAGAACTCTCGAGAGGGGAGAAGGTTTCTGTATTCAAAAGGCGGTTTTGCTTACCGCACTAGCGAGGGCTCATGGCATACCGTCACGGCTCCTGTTTGCCGACATCAGGAACTATTTAGTGCCCCAGAAATTGTGGGGCATGATGAAAACAAATCTCTTTGTCTTCCATGGCTATAACGAGCTTTTCATCGACGGCAGGTGGATCAAGGTGACCCCCACCTTTGATATAGGCATGTGCAAACGGCTCAATCTCAGGCCGGTTGAATTTGATGGCCATAATCCAGCTGTCTTTCACTCCCACGATTTGAACGGGCGTCTCCACATCGAATATGTTGCCGACCATGGCCATTTTGCAGACCTCCCCTTTGAAGAGATCATGGAGGGTTTCAGCCGTGCTTACAAGGAAGACATGCTGAGCAGATGGAAGGATGCAAGCCTCCAAACGTAAAGGGATGTAATAGTTCACTGGAGATTTCTTAACAGGGCTGGGCCAATTTCCTACAGGCGATATCTATTGATACAGAGGCGGGAGTGAGACGTTCTCATGAGATATCGCCTTCGGAAACAGCCCCAGCCAGGAAGGGTTAGAAAAGGATAAACCCTCATGGCAAGGGTATTTCTTATCAGCCTCGGATGCGCAAAAAACCTTGTAGACAGTGAATATATACTCGGCCTCATAAAGGAGGAGGGATACGACATAACTGATGATCCTTTAGATGCCGAGATAGCTATCGTAAATACCTGTGCCTTTGTAAGGAGCGCGGTTGAGGAGAGCATCCACACCATACTTGAGCTTGCCAGTTTGAAAGAGAAGGGGCGTCTGAGGCACCTCTTTGTGGTAGGTTGTTTTGTACAGAGATACGGCCGGAAGCTGTCACGTGAAATCCCGGAGGTTGACGGCTGGCTTGGCACCGGTCAGATCTACAGGACACCTGAAGTCCTGAGGGCTCAAAGAAATAACTCACCGATTATTTATCTTGACAGACCCACCTTCCTAGCCGATCACAGCGCGCCCAGGGTCCAGACAACGCCATTCTACTCTGCCTATCTCAAGATTGCAGAAGGATGTTCCCACCACTGTTCCTACTGTATTATCCCCTCGTTGAGGGGTCCTTTTCGGAGCAGGACCATGGATTCCGTCTTCATTGAGGCAGA
>JABXJZ010000492.1 GCA_013375335.1 Desulfobacterales bacterium | reverse complement strand
TTCCAGGGCTTTCTTGTGAGAATACCTCACCCCGTGGATGCTCTCCAGCACCCATGTTACGCCTATCTGCTGTAACTTTCTTATCGTGTCTTGGAGCTGCTGACTATCTTCTGGTAGTTCTGCCGTGTAGCCGATGTCGATAGGGTTCTTCTCCTTTCGGTTCTTCTTGATATACGTGATGGACGCCTTCAGTTCTTGTGATGTCATGCCCGGCAGCCCAACCGAAGGCGCTGGACCACCATCGGCCCAACCATCATATCTACTTGCTCGACGAAGAGCGGGCTTACTATGTCCCCCGACCCATATCGGGATTTGAGGCTCCTGTATTGGTCTCGGCAGTAGTGCCACTCTGTCAAGGGTGTAGTGTTTGCCGTCGTGTTCTACAACCTCTCCTGACCAGATCTTCTTAATGACCTCAATGGCTTCGTCGAGTTTCTCAGCCCGTCTCTTTGAATCACTCTCTTCTCCGAATGCAGAAAACTCCCGTTCAACCCCACCGAGGCCCACACCTAACACTACTCGACCTTTCGAAAGGTGGTCCAAGGTCGCAGTCTCCTTTGCCACTATATGGGGTCTGCGACGAGCCAGCGGCGTAACAAGCGTTCCGAGTCGAATCTTCTTGGTGCACGCCGCTATAGCTCCAAGCAATATCCAGGGGTCGTGCAAACTCACATCATACTCAAAAGTCACATGATCCCAAAGGAAGAACCCGTCCCAACCGGCTTCCTCCGCTGCAAGTGCCAACTGCAAGATGAAGTCTGGAGACCAAGCATTGATTACGTTCAATCCGAAACGCATATCCTCAATCCTCTGTACAGTGATCAGCATCTCCACATGCTACGGTCTGAACATAGCTCCCAATCCGTGATAGTCATTGTCGACGAACACATATATTTCGAAGGATGTTAACCATTTCTGAGGTAAGCTGGTATGGGGACATCCCACCATCCATAAGTTTTCCCCTCAGACCATGGATGCTCATACTGGACAGGAATCTCTAATACTGCTGGCTTTCCAGACTCGAAGGCACGCTCCAAAGCTGGGGCGACCTCCTCGGGCTTCTCCACAAACTCGCCGTGACAACCAAAAGCGTCAGCAATTTTCGTGAAGCTCGGGCTATAGAGTTCACCTGTATCCTCACCTCTGAACTCAGTGGCATAACCCCGTTCCTCACCGTAGACATCCATCTGCAAGTCTCTTATACTCAGCCATCCATAATTGTTGAGGACGCAGTGGACCGTAGCTATTTCATACTGTACGGCTGTCGCCAGTTCTTGGCATGTCATGAGAAA
>JABXJZ010000491.1 GCA_013375335.1 Desulfobacterales bacterium | reverse complement strand
CATTAATTCGAAGCTTCCATCTCTCTGCCTCCAAATCCTCGTGCCTATTATATCCGCCGGCAATAGATCCGGCGTGAACTGTATCCGTTTGTAATCGCATCCTATAACCTTGGCAAAAGCTTTGACCAGTAGAGTCTTCCCTAATCCAGGATAGTCTTCGAAGAGTACATGCCCGTTCGCAAGCGTTGCAGCGAGGAGCTTTCTGAGTAGCAACTTGTCGCCGACGTATACTTTGCCAACGTCGTCCACTATCTTCTCGCAGGCTTTTGCGGCTGCTTCTATCTCTAGGATCTCACTACTCCCCTTGACCTCTATCTGGCTAGGACGAAGAAAGCGTCTGCATGAGACCTCCCAGCACATCTTGACGCCTCTTCCGATTCTTTTCTACTATCCGCTTCTTTTCCCAGCCAAATGCAATCAAGGGAATCTTCTCATCCTCATAAGAAATTAGTGAACCCAGAATCTGATCCATCTGTTCTATCGAGCAGCCACTTTTTGACAATAGTGTAGTCAAGTACAACATCAATGGACCCTTGACTCCTCCCTCAACGAATGTCTCTTGGAGATCCTTCAAGGCCTCGAAATCCTCATCCATCTTATAGGTTATCTTCTGAACGTGCTTTGTCCAAGGAGTCCTCGTTAAGGAAACCGTGTATCTCTTATCCAGTTCGGACTTGAATCCGCTGTATGCTCTTGAGACTATGAAGCCGGCGATCGTCCACTCGAAGAGCTGGATCGTAGGGAAGATGAAGGTCAGAATCGGCCTCAGAGTGAGGAAATAAAGGCCAAAGAAGAAACCTAGCAGAAAATTCCTCAGCTGCGATCTATAGAGCCAATTGGAGACGTCTCTTACCACGCTGTTCTTGGACCCTACCCCGGATGAAAAGACCAGAGCGGCTGCAACAAATATCAGCCCAGCAAAGAAAGCATTCTCGAAGTCAGCCAGACCAAACCGAGCATTGAGTCTTCCCTCCCATAATACGAGTGGACCAATCGCAAGTCGATCCAAAGATAAGTAGAAGCTGCCCAAATCTTGCGATAGCTGCATAGAGGCCTTCCACAATGCGTACCCGATCAGCATAACACTGGCGCCGCTGAGTACACGCTTGAGACTCTCGTTTCTCATCAGATTCTTTACTCGTGCCACAGTAATCCCGATTATTGCTAGGAAAGCGAAGGTGGCAAGGCCTGTGTAGTCTGAGAGGAGAGGTGAGCTGACCCCAAACAACATGTAGACAAAGAATGCGAGGGCGAAACCATCTATTGTGACGCTTATGGCCTTCGCGTAGTTTT
>JABXJZ010000159.1 GCA_013375335.1 Desulfobacterales bacterium | reverse complement strand
CCGCGGTAGTGGACGGGGAGCCATGTGTGACCTATATCGGACCAGGCGGGGCCGGTCACTTTGTCAAGATGGTGCACAATGGCATCGAATACGGTGACATGCAGCTGATCGCTGAAGCGTACGACATTCTGCGGCGCGGGCTGGGACTCCCGACGCCAGAGCTGCACTCTGTGTTTGCTCGATGGAATGAGGGTAAATTAGGCTCTTATCTGGTGGAGATTACAGCTGACGTCTTTACTGTTGTTGATGAGGAAACCGGCCGGCCACTGGTAGAGCTCATCCTTGACAAGGCGGAGCAAAAGGGCAGTGGACGGTGGACAGCTCAAAGCGCCCTGGAGCTCGGTGTGCCAACACCCACAATCAACGCCGCTGTGGAAGCCCGTTTGATCTCTGCCTACAAGGCAGAACGGGAGCGCGCTGCTGGCATCTTGAACGGCTCCAGCGGTCGTTATCGGGGCGATTTTCCGGCTTTTATCAGTGCCCTGGGGGATGCGCTTTATGCATCAAAGATTAGCTCCTACGCTCAAGGCTTTGGGCTGCTTCGCGCCGCTAACCAACACTATGAATACAATCTGAATTACAGCGAAATTGCCCGTATCTGGCGTGGAGGATGCATTATCCGGGCCCGATTCCTGGATGATGTCCGTGCAGCCTTTACAAAGGATCCGGAGCTTACTAATCTGCTTCTTGCGCCCTTCTTTCGAGATGCCGTAATCAGTTGCCAGGGGCCCTTGCGGCAGGTGGTGGCGACAGCTGCCCGTTTGGGCATCCCGACGCCATCCATGGGCGCATCTTTGGCCTACTACGACGCATATCGCAGCGTCCGACTTCCTGCTAACCTGCTACAGGCGCAACGCGATTACTTCGGCGCCCATACCTATCAACGCGTAGACCGTGAGGGTGTTTTCACTACAAAATGGGCCAGATAGATGTGGTATGTCCCTTCCCTGGAGTAAGCGCGACGGCCTTTGAGGTAGGTTATTCAGGGGAGGAACGTGATGCGACCATTGCCTTCAAGCGCTGAGGTTGTAATCATTGGTGGCGGAATTATCGGAGTCAGCATAGCCTACTATCTGGCCAAAAGAGGTGTAGGGGAAGTGGTCCTTATGGAAAGAGGCGCAATGGGGCAGGGCACTACAGGCAAATGTGCAGGCGGAATCCGCACTCAGTTCTCCACCGAGATCAACATACGGTTTTCCCTACTCAGTCTCAAGGTTTTCGAACGATTCAAGGAGGAGTTCGGCGTGGACCCAGAGTTTCGCCCTGTGGGATACCTCTTTCTGGCTGGTGATGACCGACAATGGGCAATCTTGGAGGCAAACGCCCAACTGATGAAGACCATGGGCCTGGGGGTGGAGCTTGTGGCTCCGAGTGAAATCCGATGTCGATGGCCCTTCCTGAGAGTCGATGACTTGGTAGGGGGATCCTACACCGGATGCGATGGATATGCAGGCCCCTATGAGGTTCTTCAAGGATTCATTAAAGGAGCACGTCGATTGGGGGTGATGCTCAGGGAAGGGGTGGAGGTCACCGGGATTCATATGAAAAAAGGGCGGGTACACGCTGTGGAAGTTGCAACAGGTGAAAGGGTAGTCACTCCCGTAGTGGTCAACGCAGCGGGGCCCTATGCAGCTCGAGTGGCAGCAATGGTGGGACTCGAGCTACTGGTGCGTCCTCTCCGAAGGCAGCTCTTTTTCACCGACGTTATTGACGATCTCCCGCCGCGCTTCCCCATGGTGATCGACCTTGAGCAGGGTTGGTATATGAGAAGGGAAGGAAAGGGGCTGTTGTTGGCTGGCCCACAGGATGAGGAGAGCTCTTTCAATGAAAAGGTGGACTTTGAGGCCCAGGAGTGGACTGCAGCCAGATCCCTTCATCGGGTGCCGATTTTGGAACGTGCAAGGATCATGCGAGGATTGGCCGGCCTTTATGACATCTCTCCGGATCACCATGCCATAATTGGTGCATTTCCGGAAATAGAGGGATTTATCTGCGCCAATGGTTTCAGCGGACATGGATTTCAGCACAGCCCGGCAGTCGGGATGCTGGTCTCGGAGCTTATTGCCGACGGCCGCGCCAAGACCATGGATATCTGCCCCTTGAGACCTCAGCGCTTTCGGGAAGGGGATTTGATCTACGAGCCCTTGACGGCCTTTCGGGATTGATATGCATCGGGGATTGCCTGATGATTCCAGCGAATGAGGATCATCAGCTCTACTGTGGTAATGGTGCTCGGGCATCATGAGATGTCATCAAGAGATCATCAAGGATTTTGATTGCTGATCACGAAAAGGGAGGACCTTATGAGCCTACTGATCAATTTTTCCATCTTCCCAATGGACAAAGGCGAAAGCGTTAGCCCTTATGTAGCCAGGGCGGTGAAAATCATTAGAGACAGCGCATTGGCGCATAAGCTTGGCCCGATGGGTACGAGTATTGAGGGGGAGTGGGATGAGGTCATGGCCGTGGTGAGCAGGTGCTTCGAAGAACTTAAGAAGGACTGTAACCGGGTGTATATGACCATTAGCGGCGACTACAGGAAGGGCCCTGCCGGGCGCATCGAGAGCAAGGTAAAGGCCGTAGAGGGGAGATTATAGCCCACACCGGATATTACAGGGGTTCGTCATGGCAAGAGGCAGGCTTGATCCTCAAGTAGAGTCATTGCTGCAACAGATGGAACAGCAGGGCGTACAGCCCGTGCATACTTTAACGCCAATTCAGGCGAGAGAGAGCAGGAACACCCTCTTCATGAAACTCGGTGGGCCTCCAGAGGACGTTGCACATGTCGAAAACCTGACTATTCCGGGCCCAGCAGGGGCGATCTCGATACGTGCTTATACGCCGCAGGGGAGCGGGCCATTTCCCGTGCTGGTTTACTTCCATGGTGGGGGTTGGGTCATCTGCAACCTCGATACCCACGACTCTGTATGCCGGTCCTTAGCAAACGGGGCGTCCTGTGTTGTGGTTTCTGTTGACTACCGGCTCGCACCAGAGCACAAATTTCCGGCAGCAGTTGATGACGCGTATGCAGCAACACAATGGGTAGCAGGTAACGCCCATCGCATTAATGGTGACCACACTCGCATTGCGGTCGGCGGTGACAGTGCCGGAGGCAACTTGGCCACTGTGGTATGCATGATGGCACGGGACAGAGGTGGCCCGTCCCTGGCGTATCAGCTGCTTGTGTATCCTGTCACCAACCTTTCTTCTTTCGACACGGATTCTTACCGTGAACACGGGGAAGGGTACATATTGACCAAGGAGGGCATGGAGTGGTATCGGGGTCACTATATAGGGCGTGAGGAAGAATTATGGGATCCGCATGCGTCTCCACTGCTGGCCCAAGAACTGGGTGGACTGCCACCTGCGCTCGTGATAACCGCTGAGTTTGATGTGCTAACAGACGAGGCAGAGGCTTACGCAGAGCGGTTGAAGCAAGCAGGTGTACCGGTTGCGTACACCTGCTATAGCGGCATGATTCACGCATTCTTCAGCCTAGCCGAGGTAGTGGACCGCGCTAGAGATGCTATGCACCAAGCCACCGCAGCCCTCCGTTCAGCCTTTGAAAAGTGAAGTGCCAATTACAGGTGAGTGCCTAAATATGCAGTGTCTCCAATGAGGAGACACTCTGAATATCCAAGAATGGCTGAAAAAGCCCTCGCCAAGATTAGAAAATTTGAAGTGGGAGATATCAATAAAATACTTGAGATCGAGGAGCAAGCATTTCCAAAGACAGCTTACTCACGAGAGACTATGCTACACTATGCGAATAGTTTCCGGGATAATTTCGTTGTCATAGAGGCCGGCTCGGAGATTCTAGGATACATCATCTTTGATATGAGCGGTCACGTGCATTCCACCGCTGTTAAATCCGCATACAGAAGAAAGGGGTTTGGCAGGATGTTGTTCATGCATGCCCTCAGGTATACTAAGAAAAGGTTATGGCTCGAAGTGAGATCAAAGAACAGTGTGGCAATACGGTTTTACAAAGGCCTGGGCATGGAGACAGCTGGAAGGATTCCAAACTACTACGGGACCGATGACGCGGTGATCATGGTCTTGGGTCAGAAAGAATGGGGACATTATGTCGATATTTGAACAGTCCTGTTTTTCCATTTTAACATCTGGTATCAATGTGTTATTCAAATAGATGCCCTAAAGGCCGGTCATGTGTCGTATTTTGAACAGTCTCAGTGCTCCGCATAAGGGGAGGCCACGCCACTTTCAAATCATTTTCTGGCTTTTTCTGAACGTCTTCAAGGGTGAGGCTCTTGTGGGTCTTCAGATTTGGAGGTTTCGACAGCCCCTCAGGGTAAAGCGTAGCCATGGTAGAGATCATTGACCCCTGCTACGAAAGCATTGGAGGAGAGGAGAGTGTTTCTCGAGTCCGGAAACAAGGGAGTTTTGCAGTTTCCGCGCCAAAAAAAGCCCCGCTAGGGGCTGTGTCCTAGCGGGGCTTGAGGAGGTAGGAATGAAGGAAAGGAGGGAAACTTCATCCCGTGTCTACAATTAAGCAATTCCTGTGCCATATTGAAATCGATTTTGTGATATCCGCCTATCCACAATTTTTACCCGGATGACTGAGGCGCCCAAATCTGCTC
>JABXJZ010000490.1 GCA_013375335.1 Desulfobacterales bacterium | reverse complement strand
TCTCGGGGCGGTTCAAAGTAACGATCAGGATCGCCCCCTCCTTCTCGACAATCACTACAGGGTCGGCCATGGGATCTCTTCTCTTCATTGGATCTCCTCTCTTCTAGGAAAGTGCTTTCACAAAACCGGCAGTGTATTTCCGGGATACGGGGCTCAACGCTTCTTCGTTTTACTCTCAATGACGGTTCAAGTTGCCCGACGCCTCTGGCCCAGGGGTTTGAAGTACCTGATATCCAGGATACTGCCTGCCCGCTCCTCCTTGAATACGGCCTGAACCCTCATTCCAATCCTCAACCGGTTAAACTCCACCTCGCCGAGCAGATGAACAAAGCCGGTGTCAGCACCATCCAAACGGACTATACCATACGCAAAAGGAGGTTCCACCGGCTGGACAGGACTCGGCTGGCGAACAATGGCATAGGTGAGCAAGGTTCCCTTGTCGCTCACCTCAATCCACTCCTCAAGCTTGTTGAAACACACTTTACAGGTGGCCCTGGGAGGAACATAGACCCAGTTGCAGGTGGGGCATTTTATGCCCATGATTCTCTTCTTGTCCCTCAGCTCAATGAGAAACCGGCTCCCCACCGAACCGGCATAGTAAGTGTTCGGGATGAATATCTTCCCAGGAATGACGAAAGACTCCAACTCTCCAAGCGTCTCAGCCATCTCCCGGCCTCCTACTGCTCAATGGTCCTGAAGTACAGGATGTCACCCAGACCTTGTCCGCGTTCCTCCTCTTTCCAGACGGCCTGGACCCGCATCCCCGCCTTTAGCTTCTCCGGATCCTTTTCCTCAAGCTTGTGCACCAAATATACGCCTCCATCCAGCAGGATGGTGGCATTAGGGTAGTCCTCTGCCACCCGCTCACCTACGTGGGGATCCCACAGGGGATAAACGAGATAGGTATATTGGATCACTGTTCCCTTATCGCTCATCACCACCCAGTCTTGGCCTGCCTCAACCTTGCACCTCCCGCAGACTGGCCTTGGGGGCCACAAAAGCTCCTTGCACTTAGGACACCGGTTGGTCACAAGTCTCTTATTGTCCCTCGCCTCTTTGTAGAGCTTGCCCAAGTATCTGCCTGTAGCCCACCGATAAGGTCGGCTCATTGCGATGGGTATCTTGATACGTTCCTCAGAGGGTTCTTTTGCCATTTCCTCGCTCCTATAAGGACCTCCTAAGGAGTGCCATCACTGTCCAGTTGGGTCCACCCAGAGCGGCAGCCAGGGCGGTCTTCACATCCCTGGTGACCTGGTGCTCGCCAGCATCGCCCCGGATCTGGAGAGCAGCTTCGGCAACACGGATG
>JABXJZ010000489.1 GCA_013375335.1 Desulfobacterales bacterium | reverse complement strand
TAGACCCCAATTGGCCTCAATAATCATTCTCGAGGTATCTCCCGTATTGGGGTCGGCCGTGAACAGGACCCCTGCAGTACGCGCATTCACCATTTTCAGCACGGCCACGCCGATGGGGTCGCCTCTCAGAGGCGCTCCGGCATGTTTTCTGGCAGACAAGGATCTGGGATTGAAGGTGCTGGACCATACCTTTTTTGTTTTTTCGATGAGATCAAGTTCTCCTCGCACATTTAAGTGGGTTTCATATTGACCGGGGTGGCTTGCCGCACCGGCCGATCGGGTCGATACGGCCATCTCTTCGATATTACACCTTTGGCACAATTCCCGATAATGTGACAAGACCGCTTCTCTCATCTTTCGGGGCACTTCTTTGGATTCTACAATCCTCCGCAACTCGGCACTCGCCTCATTGAAATATCGGATGTTTTCGAAGCCATGGCCGACATTATCAAGATACCCCTTTATCTCCCTGTCCGCTCCTGTAATGGACATAAAATCCTTGTAGGCTTCCAATGAGAGGGCAAAGCCTGGAGGGACGCGTAGCCCCATTTTCGTCATCTCACCGAGGTTGGCACACTTTTTCCCAACCTGATCGTTGCATTCCTGACCTAATTCCTCAAACCATAAGATCCACTTTTTGGGCATGTCACCACTCTTTTTCATCGGATCCCCTCAGCAATCCTTAATTGGGGATCAGTTTTTGATGTGATCCATTGCCCTTATAAGCCTCATGGAGTCCGTTACCCAGCCAAAGTTATGTTGAACGTTGAGGATCGTTGCGTCTTGCATCATCCTCGAGCCCTTTTGGATTACAGCATCTGAAACAAGTATGGGAAAATAATCCAAGAAGAAAGATCGCCTCAGGGTGGAATCAATGCATATGTTTGTCGCCGTGCCTATATATATCAGGTACTTGATTCCCAGTTTTTTCAAAAGCATGTTCAGGTTTGTTCCTATGAAACCATCGTATTTTTGTTTCCTTATAACGATATCCCCTGGTTCGGGTTTAAGCTCCTCGATAATTTCTGCTCCCCAAGAACCAGAAAAACAGAGCTTATCTTTCCATTCAGGATGCTGGTGTATCAGTATCAGACTTCGTGATTTGTAGGAGGCTGGCGAGTCCTTCGGTCCCGTATCATAGAGGTCCGGGCTATAGGCCATTTGGAGATATACGATTCTGATTCCTTTAACACGTGCCTCGGAAATGATATTCTTGCAGGGTCCAATGATTTTTTCGATCGTTGAAACGTCTATGCCGATTAGATCAAAATATCCACCTCTCCGCACGAAGGCATTTTGCATGTCCACCACAA
>JABXJZ010000158.1 GCA_013375335.1 Desulfobacterales bacterium | reverse complement strand
AGCATTGTTTTGAAGAAATCTTCTGCGGGTGCTTCAACCCACCTACCGTTGATCGCGGTCCCTTCACCTACTGGCACTTCCCAGTATCCGACGAGTCCTCGAAAGTGATCAACCCTGACCAGATCGAATAGCTTTATATTGTGTTCGATTCGTCGAACCCACCAGTCATATCCCATTTCCTTCAATATGTCCCACCGGTAAATGGGATTGCCCCAGAGCTGTCCAGTTTCGCTGAAGTAATCGGGTGGCACGCCGGCAATAACATAAGGTCTCTTTTCATTATCCAGCTTAAATATCTCGGGATTGGCCCAAAGGTCTACACTGTCATAATCCACGTAAATGGGTATGTCTCCAATGATCTGAATGTTTTTCTGATTGCAATAGCGTTTGAGCGAGAACCACTGCTGAAAGAAGACATACTGGAGAAACTTCTCCATCTCAATTCTATGGCGGAGTTGCCTTCCCAGCATTTTCAAAGCTTCCGGTCTTCTATCCCGTATTTCCTGAGGCCATTCGCTCCAAACGTGTCCATGAAAATGGGCTTTAAACGCGGCAAAACGTGCGAAATCTTTGAGCCAGTGGGAGTTTTCTGAAAAGAATCTTTCATATTCATAGTTGTTTCTCGTTTTTTTAAAACGCTCATAGGCCAAGTAAAAGAGCTTTTCCTTATAAGCATTAACTGCATCATAATCGACCTGCCCCTTGGGGCAATTGGGGAAGGGTTTAATATCTGCTTTGGCGAGGAAACCATCTCGGACCATGAAATCAGGGCTAATCAGGAGCGGATTGCTCGCAAAAGCAGATATGCTGTGGTAGGGAGAATTACCATGGGCTGGGTGCGTTGGGGTTAAGGGGAGGATTTGCCAGAAACTCTGTTTGGTCTCGGCAAGGAAATCCGCAAATCTGTAAGCCCATGGTCCCAAATCCCCTATGCCATAGGGTGAGGGAAGGGATGTTATATGAAGGAATATACCGCTTCCTCTTCTCATGATTCCTTTTCCCCCTCATGAACTAAGCCATGGGGCTCTTTTCCCTATTCAACACGGACAGATAGTTTTTCACCCAAGACACTGAAGTGACGGACCCATTTTCGGGCCTTTTCATCGCCTTGATCAGCCTCTTCGCGCAACTCAGGATAAACGGTCTGTAACAGATCATAGAAGACGTTCTGTACCTTCCAAAGGTTTACCTGGAAGGGCAAAGAGCGCAGCATGCCTACAGCTTCATTTAACTTTTTGAGCAGGCCGAGTTCCGTGGGGCTTGCGATAAGCCGTTCGACCATCCGCTCGAGGCTCTGTCTGAGGGCGTACTCGAGGGTCTCCTCATCCAGTGAGATTCCTTCCGACCTTGATTCCTCCAGAAAAGTATCAATAAGCTCGGGGGAGAATTCCTCATTCTCAAAGGCCCGGCGGAGACTGGCGTTCAGGACCACCTCGGCAGCGGCATAGAGGGCCATTGGCGGAGGCACACCCGAATCCTTGAGAAAGCGCATCAACGGGACGTTGGTCTCGTAGAGCTGCCGGTAGATGGCCTCGACATCGGCAAGTGTCGATTCCAGAATGATGTCCAGGATCTTGCGCTGTTCATCACGAAAGAGGAATATGAGCGAGTAGGTCGAGGCACCGAAGTGCTTGTCCAGCAGTCGAAGGGTCTCTGGAAAATCTGCTCTGACAAACGGCTCCGTAATCCCTTGCACCAGGGCTTGATAGTCATCTTCACCTTGGTATTTCCTCGCCCCGCAGTTCAGGTTGTGGTCTCCGAAGTGTAGGACGCCAAAACACAGCCTGGCAGATTCGCGTGTGATCTCTGAGGTCACCCTTGCCCGTCCTACCACAAGTTTTGCCCTTCCGGCCTCGGAACTCTGGTAATCATCTTGGTCGACCGTATAGCAATAGATGGAAGTCCTTTCAGCATATTCTTCAAATAGGGAGCTCATGGCGTAATGGGCGCCAACTTTCTCCAGATCGACCATGGTGGGTTTGATGAATTTTTCATAAATGCGGCGGCCGTCACCGTGTTCGGGAATATTGCTTTTCGCCTGCTCAAGAAGTTCCAGAAAATGGGATTCCACGGCATTCCCAAAGATCTCCTGAGCCAACTGGAGGGCACGACCAGCGTACTGTATGACTTGAACCGTCTCAATACCCGAGATTTCATCGAAAAACCATCCACAACTGGTGTATATGAGCATGGTATGCCGCTGGAGTTCCAGAAGCTTGAACACCACTATTTTCTCGTCTTCGTTCAGCGACCGGATGGCGTGCTGATTCAAAAAACGCTCCGTGTTTTCGGGCGTTCGATTGAGGATGATTTGGATGTAGTCGTTTCGTGCCGCCCGGGGGTCCTTTAAGAACGAGCGTGCTTTCTCCTCATAGGCCGGCGCCAGTGTGTCTCGGAGCCGGTCCATGGCTTCCCGCAATGGCGCGCGCCAGGCTTGATGCCATCCGGGATGTCCCCCTGAGTTGCACCCGCAATCGCTCTGCCATCTTTCCACTCCATGTGGGCAGCTCCAGGATGTGTTTTCAAAGATCTCCACCTCGTGAGTGGGGGGATATTTCTCCAGGTATTCACCGTAGTTGGTGAGGCGAGCGAGATTCTTAGACTCTATGTAGTTCAAGGCGAAGGCCAGGGCCATGTCACCGAAGCGATGATGGTGGCCGTAGGTCTCACCGTCGGTCGCGATGTGAACGATTTGGGGCCATGTACGCTTCTCGGAGAAGCCTCCTAGGAGGCGTTGGGTAAATAATTCTCCACTCTTTAAAAGTCCTTCAAACGCCACGGCGCGAGAGATGGGGCCATCGTAAAAAAAGAGGACAATGGTCCGACCCGAGGGCAGGTGGAGCTTATAAGCCATTGTGGGATCAATTTTTCCACTACCCACATCTCTCCATTTGCCGCTCCCAATGGGCCGGACTCGCCTGGCCTGGTGCGGGGCGAGAATGGTAAAGCGGATCTCCTGCTCCGCCAGGATGTCAAGGGTCTCTAGGTCAACTGCTGTCTCGGGGAGCCACATCCCTTCCGGTTTACGTCTAAAGCGGTGTTCGAAGTCGTGGATTCCCCAGCGGACCTGGACGTACTTGTCCCGGCGGTTTGCTAGGGGAAGGATCACGTGGTTGTATGCCTGGGCGAGGGCTGATCCGTGTCCTGAAAAGTTATTTTGACTCTCTCGGTCGGCCACTATAATGGCCCCATAGATACCTGGCGCTTTTTCCTCCAGCCAGGCCAGCAGCGTCGCGCCGAAGTTGAAGCTGATCTTTGCGTAATTGTTGACGATTTGAACAATCCAACCCTGTTCGTCCAAGATGCGGGATTTCGCGTTGGTCGCGTAGCACTCTGCCGTGATCTTTTCATTCCAATCGTGGTACGGATGGGCAGGGTCCTGATGCTCAATCGCCTCAAGCCACGGGTTCTCACGAGGTGGTTGGTAGAAATGACCGTGAATGCAAATATAGCGATTCATGTCGATGGCTCCATTTCGCCTGACACAGGGCTAAGCAATCGGAAGGCCAATTCCTGGGGAGTTCACATTATTGCTATGTAGTTCGTCATGCCCTCGTTGTCAAGCGGGATTCCAGCTTTTTTGTGAAATTACTCAGGGGAATTTACAATAAATGCTTGAGAGTAACCCTTCCCCCGTCTATTATTTCTAGGTATCACAAGGCTTTGTATTACTGAGTATTTCAGGCAAAAAACTTTCCCCTGCTTTTCATCGCCTCAAGATTCTGTTATTTTTGTATTACTTATGAGAAAGGGCATGACCTGGAACAAATGAAAGGAGACTATCATGATGACGTTATTGGCTTTGTTTTTCTCTTTCGTTAGGGTCGGGGTATTCGGTTATGGTGGGGGACCTTCTATGATTCCCTTAATCGAGGCGGAAGTGGTGGATGTACATCAATGGATGAGCACCGGGGAATTTATCGACGCACTGGCCATGGGCAATGCCTTGCCCGGCCCCATTACCATAAAAATGGCAGCCTATACGGGATATAAGATAGCGGGAGTTCCTGGGGCCGTTACGGCAACGCTTGGGATCTTCTTGCCATCCATGATCCTCATGCTCATTTTAGCAACTCTTTTCTTACGATATAAAGAGATGCCCCATGTACAGGCGACACTAAAGGCTGTGAGGCCCGCTGTAGTGGCCCTTTTGGCGATCGTCGTTTACGACATGCTTCCATCCAGTGTGACATCCTGGCATACAGGCGCCATCGCCGCGGTAACCTTTATCATAATCGTTTACATGAAGATTCATCCGGCCTTTGCCATCGCCGGAGCTGCGCTCTTTGGTTTGATCGCCTATCATTGACTGAATCAAACCAACCGTGGGATTTTCCATGAGGTTCATTCCATGGAAATAGCATTTCCCCTGCTTCACCCAATAAGGAATTCGCGTTTAAAGTTATTAAATAGTATAAGGAAGCTGGTGAGCACGAGCTCCCTGAGTTTGTGGAGAACTCCCTTTATGTTTCAAGACATTCGGTCTTTGAGGAATAGTGGCACTGCAGGGGGGGAGGTTTTAAACGACACACGGTGGGACTTCAGATTATCGGGAAGTTCATTAAAACAGTCCTTGATAAAATCTTTCGGATTCGGAAAAATATATAGTGGCTATTTCAA
>JABXJZ010000488.1 GCA_013375335.1 Desulfobacterales bacterium | reverse complement strand
AGCTCTGCTCACCCTCGATGGGTACCCCACCTCTCCAGCAATTTACGCTCAAGGACAACGGTTTTCTCTAAAAACTCAGGAAACTTCGGACCCCCTTAGAATTGATTTTTGTTTGTTGACCCTGCCGGTCATCCTATCAGCCAATGATCCTCTTGAATAGCGATTGAAGACAAAAATTGAAGATAACCTTTATGTAATTATGGTCGAATAAATCAATAAGTCAATTTTTGCCCTTAAAGGGGTGCAAAAATAGTGCTGCGGTTTTGCGGTGCGGAGGTGCTGCAGTTTATTGGAAAAATAGAGGCTGATGAAGATGGCGAGAATGACGAATGATGAGTGGAGAAAGGAATCTTGAGGCCGGCGCTAGGGAGAGTGACTGCTGAGGAACTCTTTGTTTTTGATTCCGAACTCTCAATTTTCCCCTCAAATTTCAAACTGCAGCACTGCAACACTGCGCACTTCCACCATACTGCTTACTCCTCACTCCTTGCTGCATCCTCTCAGCCTCACCCTTAACCTTCCCTATGGGACTCCAGCTTTTCGATCAGATCTATGACTTTGTCCACGGCAAGATGGATCATCTTTTCCCCCTTATCCCGACTCGCTTTGGAAGGGTCCCCCCATACGCCTCCGGGCCAGTATTTCCTTTTATCCCTCACCAGTATTGGTTTGGGTAACGTGGGGTATTCCTTTGAAGCCCTTCCCTTCACCAATTCCGGCCGTATGTAAAGCATCATGGAGGTCTCCACCTCGCCGGCATGGGAATCGCCCTCCGTTTCCACCAACACCCCTTTGTCGAGGAAGAGATCCATCTCCGAAAGAACAGCGATGCTGATCTCCGGGATTTCCTCCAAAAGCTCTTCGCCCACCTCATTCAGGGCAGCCATATGAATGCTCCCAGCATGGCCCGATAAAATCACAAAAGAGCGAAGCCCGTGAAGGTGGAGGGACCTTACGATATCCCTTATTATCAGCCTTAGGGCGCCTGCGGATATGCCGATTGTCCCGGGATGGCATCGGGTGCTTCGACAGAAACCGTAATGCAAGGGCGGCGCAATGAAAACATTCATTCGTTGAGAAACCCGTTTGGCCAACTCCATCGCCTGGATGGTGTCCGTTGACAGGGGAAGGTGAGGTCCATGTTCTTCTACGGTTCCTACGGGAATGATCACCGTTCTTGTTTTTCCCAGTCCCTTCTCAAATTCGGTCATGGTCATCTTTTCCATAATCATCACAAACCCTCCCTTAAAATAAAAAGTGGGCAGTAGGCACTAAGCACCCGTCGACTGTAGCACCGGCACCGTACTGCTTACTCCTTAT
>JABXJZ010000487.1 GCA_013375335.1 Desulfobacterales bacterium | reverse complement strand
GCAATCAAGGCAATTGTGGTCCCTCAGCCAGGCGAGGGGATGACCGAACAAGAGGTGATCGAGCATTGCAAACAGAACATTGCAAGCTACAAGAAGCCGAAATACGTGGAGTTCGTGGAGGAGCTGCCCAGGCTTGCCTCGGGGAAGATAGCAAAAGGAGAATTGAGGCAGAGGTTTGGCGAAAAAGCCCTCGCATCCTCTCTTGACTCATGAGAAAGAATACCTTTTGACTATTTCGATCATTTGTGTATAACCATCTCAATGCGCCTGATCTCATAAACCGGGCCATTGATCTTGGCCTTTAGGGCCATCGTTCTGGCTGGCAGGAAATGTTATGATACCTGAATGGATCCGGGTTCACGAGGGCGCTTTGTGGGGAATCGGGGCACTTTCAATAGTTGCCCTTGTGGGAACCCTGATTGTTATCCCAGTACTCGTTATCCACATCCCGGTGGATTACTTCCAGCGGAGGAAGCGAAACCCACGGCCCTACCAGGGATGGCATGCCGTGATTCGGCTTCTGCTCCTGGCCCTCAAGAACATACTCGGCATCATCTTTGTGGTGGCTGGTCTTGCAATGTTGCTGTTGCCGGGTCAAGGTTTCATCACCATCCTGATTGGTATAATGTTACTCAACTTTCCGGGAAAACTCGCCCTGGAACTGCGCATCGTCCGGCAACCAGCTGTCCTCCGTGCTATCAACTGGATGCGCGCCAAGGCAAACAAGCCAGCACTCAAGGTTCCCGGACCAGCCCTGAGGGGACGAGATAAGAGGGGGAAACGCTGATTTCTCATATCTCACAGCCAGGGTACGGCCCCCTTTGATTCCAATCTCCGATCAGGAAGGAGGATTACTCATGCCTTTGAGAAAGCTGAAGGAGTTTCTAGAAACCCATAATATCAAGTATGTCACGATTAGCCACTCGCAGGCCTTCACTGCTCAGGAAATTGCAGCAACCTCGCACATACCAGGAAAGCAATTGGCAAAGACAGTGATGGTCAAGATTGACGGCACGATGGCCATGGCTGTCTTGCCTGCTTCCCATAGGGTGGATTTCGACCAGCTGAAGAAGGCGACTGGAGCTAAAAGAGTGGAACTTGCCACTGAGCAAGAATTTAAAGACCTGTTCCCTGAGTGTGAGATCGGCGCAATGCCGCCATTTGGAAATCTTTACGGGATGCAGGTATTCGTAGCGGAAAGCCTGGCCGAAGCCGAGGATATCGCATTCAACGCAGGTTCACACACAGAGCTGATCAGAATATCATATAAGGATTTTGAGACACACGCAAAGCCGAAGGTCATGAAATTCTCATCCACAC
>JABXJZ010000157.1 GCA_013375335.1 Desulfobacterales bacterium | reverse complement strand
CCCATCATCTGCCGCTACCACCAGTATCGCCCCATCCATCTGCGCCGCCCCCGTAATCATGTTCTTTATGTAATCTGCATGCCCAGGACAGTCTATGTGTGCATAGTGCCGTGCTTCTGTCTCATACTCTACATGGGCAGTGGCTATCGTTATTCCCCTCTCCTTCTCTTCTGGTGCCTTGTCTATCTCATCAAAGGATATATATTGAGCCATACCAGTCCTCGATAAACAGAGGGTGATGGCCGCTGTTAAGGTCGTCTTACCATGATCTATGTGACCAATGGTGCCGACATTGACATGTGGCTTTGTCCTCTTAAATTTCTCCTTCGCCATTGTCGTTACCTCCTCAAACTAAATCTTACTCCTAATAGTAAACCTATTTACTCCACCCAACGGATTCATCCTACCAACGATAATGGGCAAAGGCCTTATTGGCCTCAGCCATCCTATGGGTGTCCTCTTTCTTCTTAAAGGCACCACCCCTTCCCTTAGAGGCATCAAGTAGTTCACCAGCCAATTGTACTGCCATTCCTTTCTCGCCCCTTTGCTTAGCGTATGCGAGTATCCATCTTATAGCCAAGGTAGTCCTCCGTGATGGTCTAACCTCAATAGGAACTTGATAGGTGGAACCACCAACCCTCCTCGATCTTACTTCGACCACGGGTTTAATATTCTCGATTGCCTTCTGAAAAACGGGCAGAGGATCTTCCTTGGTCTTCTGATGAATAATGTCTAAGGCCTCATAGAGTATGGATTGAGCTAAATTCTTCTTCCCCCTCCGCATGATTCTATTGATGAATTTAGCAACCAATTCGCTCTTGAATTTTGGATCAGCCAAGATCTCCCTTTTTACGATTTCTCCTTTTCTCGGCATTGCAATGACCCGAAAACAAACTACACTCTAAATCCCCTTAGGCCTCTTAGCCCCATATTTGGAGCGACCTCTCCTGCGATCTTCCACGCCTGCGCTATCAAGAGTACCACGAATTATATGGTATCTGATCCCTGGCAAATCCTTAACTCTCCCGCCCCTTATCAGGACAACGGAGTGTTCCTGCAGATTATGTCCGATCCCCGGTATATAGGAAGCCACCTCAATCCCATTTGTCAGCCTTACCCTTGCAACCTTCCGTAACGCAGAGTTAGGCTTCTTAGGGGTGGATGTGTACACCCTAATACAGACGCCCCTCTTTTGAGGACACCCTCTTAGCGCCGGTGTCTTGATCTTCTTCTTTACACTCTGCCGCCCTTTCCTAATGAGTTGATTAATCGTTGGCATCTATTGACCTTCCTAAAAGATATCCCGCCCTGTTGAATCGCCTTTGCTCCCTCAGATTATTTCATCGCCCTCAACGGGTTCTTCTTCTGCCTCCATATCCAATTCTCTGTACCTACTCAGACCCGTACCCGCCGGTATAAGCCTGCCCATAATGACATTCTCTTTAAGGCCCCGTAGGTAGTCTATCCTGCTTTCCACACTTGCATCCGCCAAGACCTTTGTAGTCTCCTGAAACGATGCAGCTGATATAAAGCTATCTGTATTAATTGATGCCTTTGTGACTCCCAACAAAAGGGGCTCACCAATCGCTGGCTTACCTCCACTTGCAATAATCTCCTGATTCTTCTCCTCAAATCGCCACTTCTCGACCTCCTCGCCTACTATGAAATCCGAATCTCCAGCGTCCCTCACTACCGCCCTCCTCAACATCTGCCTGACAATCACCTCTATGTGCTTGTCGTTTATCTTCACGCCTTGGAGCCGATAGACCTTCTGAACTTCATCGACGAGGTACCTGGATAGCTCCTTAGGGCCTTTTATTCTTAGAATGTCATGGGGATTAGCAGAGCCTTCCATGAGAGCCTCCCCAGCCCTCACATAGTCTCCGCCAAAAACGCTTACGTGCTTACCCCTCGGTATAACGTATTCAACGGGTTTACCAACTTCAGGGGTGATTATCACCCTCCTCTTTCCCGATACATATTTTCCGAATGACACTGATCCATCAATCTCGCTTAAGAGGGTATGGTCCTTTGGTTTCCTGACCTCAAACAACTCGGCAACCCTCGGCAGACCTCCGGTAATATCCTTGGTCTTTGTGGTTTCCCTCGGGATCTTCGCCAAAACGTCACCGGCATGAACCTCATCTCCCTCTGAAACCATAATGATAGCACCTGTAGGGAGAAAATACCTGGCTGCCGCAGCTGACTCACCAGACAGTTGGATTGTCTTGCCACTGGCATCTTTGATAGAGATCCTTGGTCTAACGTCCGGATCACCGGAGGCAACAATGACCTTACTTGATTTCCCAGTTACAGGATCTAGCCTCTCCTGCATGGTCTTGCCTTCATAGATGTCGCCAAATTTTAACCTCCCGGAAACCTCCGTCAAAATCGGTATCGTAAAGGGATCCCACTCTACCAGGAGCTCCCCAGCGTTAATCTCCTTTCCATCATCAACCTTAATGGTAGCCCCATATATAACAGGGTAGCGCTCCAATTCCCTCCCACTTGCATCCACTACTCCAATATCCCCATTCCTATTCATCACTACGTGGTCCCCTTTGGCATTTATGACTGTCTTGAGGTTATAGAATTTAACGCTTCCGCTACTCCTGGCCTGACTCGTAGACTGTTCTACCTTTCTGCTTACGGTACCGCCAATGTGAAATGTCCGCATAGTCAGCTGCGTGCCTGGCTCGCCAATAGACTGGGCAGCAACTATACCTATTGGCTCACCTATGTCAACCTCTCTACCGTGGGCTAAGTCCCGACCATAACATTTTCTGCACACACCTCTATTCGCCTTGCAGGTCAACACTGACCTGATTTTTAGCTTCTCGATCCAAGACCTTTCTATTCTTTCGACCGCCGCCTCGTCTATTTCCTCATTGTACTTGAGTAGCAGTTCTCCCGTTATAGGATCATGGATATCTTCAGCTGCGATCCTGCCCAGGATTCTCTCTGAGACAGCTTGAATCACCTCGCCTGCCTCAGTTAATGCCTCGACCCACATCCCGTCCACAGTACCGCAATCTTCCTCTGTAATGCAGGCATCCTGGGCTACATCTATCAATCTCCGAGTCAGATATCCTGAATTAGCCGTCTTTAGGGCCGTGTCTGCCAAGCCCTTTCTCGCACCATGGGTGGAGATAAAATACTGCAAAACCGTCAAGCCCTCGCGAAAATTTGCAGTAATGGGCGTCTCGATGATCTCTCCCGAGGGCTTTGCCATCAAGCCCCTAATCCCCGCCAGCTGCCTCATCTGATCCTTACTACCCCTGGCCCCAGAATCGGACATCATATATATTGGATTAAAGCTATCACCCTTTTTCCGCCTCCCATCCTCATCCACCACTTCCTCTACTGCCATTTCATCCATCATCTCGGAGGATATTAACTCCGTTGCCTTCGTCCAGATATCGACTACTTTATTGTACTTTTCACCGTCGGTAATCAAACCATCGCTGTACTGTTTCTCAATCTTCCTTACCTCACCTTCAGCCTGTTCTATAATCCCTTGTTTCCTTCGTGGGGTAACCATATCCTTACCTGAGATAGAAATACCCGAAAGGGTAGCATACTTGTATCCTATATCCTTCAGCCTATCTGCAAGGATAACGGTTGCCTTGGTGCCCAGGGTTCGGTAACACTCGTTAATGATACTACTCAGTTCCTTCTTGGTTATGACCCTATTGACCAACTCAAACGGTAGCTCCTTAGGGAAAATCTCGTAGAGGATTACCCTTCCGGTAGTTGTCCTGATGATCTGACCATTGATCCGGACCCTTATGGAGGCATGGAGGCCTATTTCACCTGCGTCGTAAGCTATCCTAACCTCGTCAACATTCGCAAAAACCCTGTCTTCACCTTTGCAAAACGGCCTCTCTTTAGTCATGTAATAGATACCCAATACAATATCCTGGGTCGGGACAATTATAGGATCGCCGTTGGCTGGCGACAGGATATTGTTCGTAGAGAGCATTAATACCCTGGCTTCAATCTGGGCCTCTATGGAAAGAGGGACATGAACAGCCATCTGGTCACCATCGAAATCAGCATTAAAGGCGGTGCAGACCAATGGATGAAGTTGAATGGCCTTACCCTCAATGAGAACAGGTTCGAATGCCTGCATGCCGAGACGGTGAAGAGTAGGGGCCCTATTAAGCAAAACGCAGTGTTCCTTAACTACCTCATCCAAACAATCCCATACCTCGGGGGTCTCCTTTTCAACGATCTTTTTGGCTTTTTTGAGGGTAGCTGCCAGGCCTTTTTCCTCGAGCTTATTATATATAAACGGCTTAAAGAGTTCTAACGCCATCTGCTTTGGAAGTCCACATTGGTGCAATCTCAAATCAGGACCAACTACAATTACTGATCTGCCGGAATAATCAACCCTCTTGCCGAGTAAATTCTGTCTGAACCTACCCTGCTTACCCTTAAGCATATCGCTCAAGGATTTCAGCGGCCTCCTATTTGCACCGGTAATAGTCTTGCCTCGTCTGCCATTATCAAACAAGACATCCACAGCCTCCTGGAGCATCCGCTTCTCATTTCTAATTATGATATCAGGGGCATTTAACTCTAAGAGGCGTTTCAGTCTGTTGTTCCTATTTATAACCCTGCG
>JABXJZ010000156.1 GCA_013375335.1 Desulfobacterales bacterium | reverse complement strand
TCTTAACCAGGACACTCTCAAGCACGGTCTACGTCAACAACTACAACTATGGATACTATGACCTGGGCGTCATCATGACCAACCACCCGCTTTCGCTGGACTTTGTACTAAACAAATTCTACTATCCTGATGTCACTCCTATCGGAGAGAAAACCTTCTACCGAGGATGGGACAGATGGGCTAATGCACGATTTGATGAACTGATGGAACTGAGCCGTGGCTCAATCAGCGAAAGTGACTTGCACGAGTACTACAACGAAGCACAGGAAATCCTCGCTGACAATCTGCCTTTCTTATCGATCTACTATGCGAAGCACATCTGGGCACACAGAACAGATACCTTCGAAGGATGGGATCTGCTCTTCGAAGACTACACGTGGCCAATGAAGGAGATCGTGCTCGACATCCATCTGCCAGAGGAGGCAGAGGAACCTGAGCCTGCTCCGCCCGCGCCGGTTCCCATTGAACTCTATGCGGCTGTTGGCGTGTCTGCAGTAATAGCCGTTGCTGCGGTAATCTACGCTCTAACAAAACGTTAGCCCAAAGACTGACCAACCTTCCCTCTTTTTTCCTTCCACAAGAAACATACCATTCATCTGAGCTTTTTTGATGAGGTTCCAGAATCGACTTGGGAACGGTTCACAAGAGGATCTGGAGACTGAGTTTCTTTATCAAAACACTTAAGAGCTAACGTGCGATCAAGTATTACATGATCTCTGCACGATACATCATAAGAAGGACAGCAAATTCTTTCGTGACTTACGCAGCGGCTTTGGCATTGATCTTCGCCATTCCTCGACTTATCCCTGGCAGCCCTGAGGAGCTGATGGCCTCGTCCTACAGGCTGCCGGGTGAAGTTGCTGCTGAACTCCGGCACAGGTTCGGCTTGGATCAGCCACTGACCACACAGTTCGTCAAGTACATCTCAAATGTTATCTTGAAATTCCCCCCCGATTTCGGCATTTCATACTCCTATTATCCTGCACCTGTGTGGCAGGTAGTGACGACCTACTTGCCGTGGACCATATTTCTCCTAACTCTGTCGTCAGTTGTTACGGCCGCGCTGGGTCTTCTTCTCGGAGTGTTAAGCGCTTGGAAACGAGGGTCTATTGTTGAGACACTAGTCTCAGGTGTCTCGATGTTCCTTCTTTCTACACCTTATTTCTGGATCGCGATGATCCTTATCATGGTGTTCGGGGTCTATCTTCCGATCTTTCCTGTCGCTGGAGCCTACACCAGTACTGTAATTTATGACACACCCTTCCGTCTGGACTATATTTGTGACGTCTTGGCTCATGCTGCCCTCCCTGTGATGTCTCTAGTCATAAGCAGTTTCGCCTCGTACACCATAATCATGCGGGACAACATGGTTTCCACATTGGGTGAAGACTACATAACAACAGCAATGGCGAAGGGAGTCAAGACCAGAAGTATCATCTGGCGCCACGCAGCTCGAAACGCCATGTTGCCAGTGGTCACCCTTTTCATTCTGCGATTGGGCACTATTCTAGGAGGCGCGATCGTGACCGAAGCTGTCTTCTCCTATCCGGGAGTCGGCTCTCTTCTCTTCAATGCCATCCTCAACCAAGACTACCCGGTAGTCCAAGGGTTCTTCTACGTGATTACCGTGATGGTAATCATCGCGAATTATTTTGCTGATCTTTTGTACGTCTTTATGGACCCTAGGGTGAAGTATTAGATGAGATTTGGAAAGACTCCCCACAGAACCTTCTTGCGCCAAGATGGCCCGGCGGTCCGTCAAGACAGCGGCGAGAATCTGTCTTCAGTTGGCGGGAGTAGACACCGATGGGCTGAGATAGCCATCGCCGTGATGCATGAAAAGAGAGCTGCCGCGGGTCTCGCAATACTCCTTGCTTTTGTACTGATGGGGACACTCGCCCCTTTCATATCCCCGTATGATCCTTTCAGGCTCCTCGGGAAGCCGTACCTTCAACCGAGCTTGCAGCACCCTCTTGGGACAGATAGTCTCGGCAGAGACGTGTTCAGCCAGATTATCTGGGGAGCTAGGGTTTCGCTTTTCGTTGGAGGAGTAGTAGCCATATCTGTAGCGACGATCGGCGTAACTGTAGGTCTCTTATCCGCCACTTCTCACACTATAGTCGATGAGATTCTCATGCGCCTATGCGACATTCTGATCATAATCCCAAAACTCCCCTTAACCATCTTTGTAGCAGCAATGCTTGGACGCGGCATCTGGAATATAATCGCCGTTTTGGCAGCCTTTGGCTGGCCGCAGATGGCTCGAATGGTCAGGTCTGAAGCTCTGTCCATCAAGCAGCGACCCTACGTCGATGCTGCTCGCATGTCGGGAGCAGGACAGCTAAGGATCACCTTCCAGATAATACTGCCAAATCTGTTGCCTCTGGTAATTGCGAACGCCATCCTCGCTGTCATCTCAGGAGTCATATCTGAAGCTTCTCTGAGCTTCCTCGGTCTCGGCGACCCTTCTCAGATGAGTTGGGGAACGGTCATCTATTTCTCTATGATCGGCGGCGCCATATACAACGGCGGTTGGGCTTGGGTCGCAGCACCGGGATTCTGCATCTCGTTGATCGGGCTTGGTACCACCTTTCTAGGTTCGACGATTAATGTGATATCCAATCCTCGGCTGAGGAGGCGTTAGGAGAACAGCAACACAATGGAGACTCTCCTCGAAGTCAAAAACTTAAGCGTGAGCTACTTCACCCGTCGCGGCGAGATCAAAGCTGTGGACGGCATTAGCTTCAACATCCGCCGCGGCGAGATATTCGGAATCGCTGGCGAGTCAGGCTGCGGCAAAAGCACGATAGCCATGAGCATCCTACGGCTCATCAGACCACCGGGAAGGATCGTAGACGGGGAGATAATCTTTGACGGCACCAACGTTTTACAGATGAGTCAAGAAGAGCTCAGAAACTTCCGATGGAAGAAAGTCTCAATGGTCTTCCAGGGCGCCATGAATTCTTTGAATCCCGTCCACCGAATAGGCTCTCAGATCGCAGAGGCTATACTCATACACGATGATGTATCTAGGCGTGAAGCATTGAAGAGGGCCGAGGAGCTTCTCACCTTGGTAGGCATAGAAAGATCCCGGCTGAAGGACTATCCACATCAATTGAGCGGGGGGATGAGGCAAAGAGCTGTCATAGCGATGGCTCTGGCCCTCAATCCTAAACTGTTGATAGCCGACGAGCCGACTACTGCTTTAGATGTTGTCGTGCAAAGGCAGGTGTTGGATCTGCTGATGGACATGCAGAGACGATTTGACCTTTCCCTTATCTTCATCAGCCACGACATCTCGACTATGGCAGGCCTTAGCGACAGAATTGCCATCATGTATGCAGGTAGACTAATGGAGCTAGCTGACACCAAAGAGCTTTTCTCCTCTCCTCTGCACGCCTACACAAGAGGGCTGATCAAGTCTTTGACAGGTTTCGTGCACAAAGGTAGGAGATTATGGTCCATACCAGGATCGCCGCCAGATCTCGATGCTGACATCCCAGGTTGCAGCTTCGAACCTCGTTGTCAAGAACGGTCGGATCGCTGCTCTTCGAATACGCCTGGATTGATGGAAGTCGAACCTCATCACTACGTCGCTTGCAACAGAGTAACATAGTGACAGCGATGACTCTTTCTCCTCCTAACGCTCTGCACAAACCTTCGATGTTTGAGGCAGAAGGGCTAAAAGTCTACTTTTCGGCTGGCCGCTCGGGTCTGTTTGCTAGAAAATACGTTCACGCGGTGGACGGAGTGTCCTTTCTCATCCGAGAAGGTGAAGTGTTCGGTCTAGTTGGTGAGAGCGGAAGCGGCAAAACAACCATCGGCAGGGTACTATGTCGACTAACATCGCCGACGTCAGGAACCGTCTCGTTTGAGGGAAAGGACATTACCAAGCTACGCGGAGAGAGGCTGAAGAGGTATCGCCGCCAGGTACAAATGATATTCCAAGACCCATATGAGTCATTGAATCCCTATTCCACTGTAGTCGATGCTGTGACCTTCCCCATGCGAGTACAAGGCCTAGTCGACAACAGGAATCAAGCAAGGAGAGATTGTGAGGAACTATTAGACCGTGTTGGTCTGCGCCGACACGACGTGATGAGCAAGTATCCTCATGAGCTTAGTGGCGGAGAGAGGCAGAGAGTGTCAATTGCGAGAGCTCTTGCCGTTCGTCCTAGATTCATCGTCGCTGATGAGCCCGTTTCCATGCTAGACATCAGCATCCAAGCGGGCATTCTAAACTTGATGATGGATCTGAAGAAGGAATACGGTCTTACATATATGCTCATCACTCACGACTTGCGGGTCACGCAGTACATGTCTGACAGGATAGCTGTGATGTATCTCGGCAAGCTCGTGGAACTCGCGCCCGGTGAAGAACTTATGAAACATCAGTTCCACCCCTACTCGCAGCTTCTAGTCTCTTCCGCAGCCAGCTTCGAACTGGGCGGAGAACGGAAGGAGACATGGTCTGGAAAAGGCGAGATCCCAAGCGCTATTGATCCCCCATCAGGCTGTCGATTCCACCCTCGTTGTCCATTCCGTGTCGAAGAATGTGACCGAGAAGAACCCAAACTGAGGATGATCCGGCCAGACCACTACTTGTCTTGTTTCAACCCGCAGTAGCCACAGCCTGGTCTTGATCTATACAGATAAGGAGCAAGTCAG
>JABXJZ010000017.1 GCA_013375335.1 Desulfobacterales bacterium | reverse complement strand
AACAAGTGATGACATGATTACCTCCTCTGTTCGCGTTCAACTTTATAGGTTAGTCTGGTGAAGCCTGGGATATTCATCTACCTATGTCCTTCGACTCTCTAGCAGAAATCATTAGTGTTAGTCAAGGAAACACTCTCCAATAGCTCTATCCAGGAAGGCTACCATGAGGAGATTAGGTGGACTCATGCCCTACCCATCAAAGGGGTTTTTGCACACAATGGTCTCCTCCCTGCCTGAACCAGCGGATATGATGGAAGCTGGAACACCAACAAAGTCCTCTATCCTCCTTATGTAGGCCTGGGTCTTCTTTGGCAGCTCTTCAAAAGCCCTTGCCCCAGAGATATCCTCCTTCCATCCGTCCATCTGTTCATAAATAGGACTACAACCGTTAAGCTCAGATAGCTTGGTCGGGACATTCTCAAGCCTCTTTCCCCGGTACTTATATGCTACACAGAGATTAATCGGGTCTAACCCCGTTAGTACATCGAGCTTTGTTACTGCCAGGTGGGTAATCCCATTTATCCTCGCCGAATACCTGACGACCACCAGATCCAGCCAGCCACACCTGCGTGGCCTCCCGGTGGTAGCACCGAATTCTTGCCCTCTTTCCCGTAAATATTTACCAGTCCCCTCAGTGAGCTCGCTCACAAATGGGCCGCTGCCAACGCGGGTTGTGTATGCCTTTACAATACCGACAATGCTGTCCAGTCCTTTTGGGCCTATTCCGGCCCCGACGCATGCATTTGCCGCTACAGGGTTAGAAGAGGTGACAAAGGGATAGGTACCATGGTCAATATCCAGGTGGGTGCCTTGGGCACCTTCGAACAGGATATTCTCATTGCTTCTCACTGCCTCATCCAGTTCAGTGGAGACATCAACGATAAATGGGGATAGTTCACGCGATAGAGAGAGGTATGTGTCTACCATAGGCTCGTACTCAAGCGGCTCGCATCCGAAAAAATTGGTGAGATAGAAGTTCTTCTCTTTGAGATTTGCCTTGATTTTCTGCCTCAATATGTCCGGCTCTGTCAAATCAACGGCCCTTATTCCAACCCTGGCTACCTTATCCTCGTAGCACGGGCCTATACCCCTTCCAGTGGTCCCGATCTTGGACTTCCCTTTCGCCTTTTCACGAGCCATATCAATGGCCTTATGGTACGGCATTATGAGATGGGCCCTCTCGCTCAAACCTAGCTTCTTAGGGTCAATGCTTACTCCTCTATCAAGCAGTCCCTTTATCTCCTCCAACAAGACCTCAGGGTCAACCACTACTCCATTACCTATGAGACATCTCGTATCGGGATAGAGGATCCCGGAGGGTATGAGATGGAGGACAAATCGCTCGCCACTTACCACTATTGTATGTCCTGCATTGTTTCCCCCTTGAAACCTAACTACCCTGTGTGCATGAGCACTGAGAAGATCGACTACCTTACCCTTTCCTTCGTCGCCCCACTGGGTGCCGATAACAACGACATTAGCCATGTGTTTCTACCTCAAACAAAAAGCCCCGCTGCATCATTTTTAGAATGACGCAGACACGGGACGCCTGATTATGTATCCCTATGCCTCATGAAATCCTTTATGTTTATAACCTTTGGCGTATCCTTCTTCCGGAGCTCCCCTCTCCTGATCTTCTTGATCTTCTCTGTGTATTCCCTCAATTCTTTATTGTCTCCCAAGATCTCCTCAATCTGATGCTCAAATTCCCTTAAGGAACCCTCAAGCTCAAGCGTGTCGATAGGAAGACCAAACAAAGAGGCCATGAGATTAATAATCCTGATTACCACCTTATAATTAGTGCCCCTCAGGTAGAGGGGGGAGTGACCCCAAAGCCCAACATATGGACAGCCCTCCTTTTCCGCCTTTTGCATAATAAGGGAATGGATCCCTGCGGGGCCCTCATACTCGATGAGATGAATGTCTCTCTTAATAAACACTTCTCTCCATTCCCCAGAAGTATACACCCCAGAGACCACGGCCTCGGTGTGAAGGACATCATCATGTACTCCCCCAACACTGATGATGAGAGAAACACCCCATTGTTTACATAAATGAAACAGGGTCTGAACAAAGGTGAGCCACCTATAGTCCGGCTCTTGCGCCCTTAACAGGATAAGGTCATTGTTCCCTTCCTTGTTGGGCCAAGAATAGAAACATATCTTCTTTAGATGTAGATCTTGAAGCCTTCCTTGCTTGATGCTAACAGTGGGCCTGTTTTGAGTAAACTGGTAAAAGCGGTCTTGATCTATCTCAGCTATCAAGGTGGCCGCCTTTTTTTGGATAATATACTCGATCGACTTCAGGGCGATATTGCCAGCATTTGACCAACCCTCAAATCCGGCAATCAATATTGGGTTACGTAATGGGGTCGTCTGATTAAATGTAATGAAATCCGCAGTCATGAAACAATCCCCTCACATTGTTCTCTTACAAAACGAGCCTATTTTTCCCACAATGTACTTAATCTGCTCATATCGTAGCTCCGGATAAATCGGCAAAGCAATGGTCTTTGCTGCAGCCTCAAGGGCGACAGGGAAATCCTCCGGGCGATAACCCAAACACCGAAAACACTCCTGCACATGGAGGGGGACCGGATAGTAAATCTCGCACCCTATCCCCTGATCGGTTAGATATCTCTTCAGCTCATCCCTCCCTTGATCGATCCTTATTACGAACTGGTTATATATGTGTCTTCCCTTGTTCTCAGAGGGGAGCTCGATCCCCTCGATGCCCTGCGTGGCAAACAGCTCTCTATACGTGCAGGCATTCCCCCTTCTCTTTTCAGTCCACTCTTCAAGATAATTAAACTTTATCAGGAGAATAGCTGCCTGAAGGGCATCAACCCTAAAATTTCCGCCGATAATCCTATGGTAGTATTTTGGATGGGCCCCATGGACCCTCATTATCTTAAGTCTCTGAAATGCCTCCTCATCATTGGTGGTAACCATGCCCCCATCGCCAAAGGAACCGAGATTTTTCGAGGGGAAAAAAGAAAAACACCCATAGTCGCCCATAGAGCCCGCCCTTTTCAAAGAACCATCAGAAGACATATATTCTGCCCCAATGGCCTGGGCTGCGTCCTCAATAATTAGCATGCCTAGAGATCTTGCAATGGCCGTTATGTCGTCCATATCCGCACACTGGCCAAAGAGATGAACGGGTATTATCGCCTTCAATCGAGACCGCTCCCTTGCACTCAAGGTGGAAATCCTTTTCTCTAATCTCTCTGGATCAATATTATAGGTACGACTGTCTATATCTACAAAAACAGGCGTAGCGCCTAATCTGGCAATTGAACCAGCGGTGGAAAAAAAGGTATAGGGAGAAGTAAGTATCAAATCTCCTGGTCCAATACCTGCACTCATCAAGGATATGAGCAAGGCATCCGTGCCTGAAGAGACGCCCACCGCATACTTGACCTGAGTGTAGGCGGCTATTCTCCTTTCAAATTCTTCTACCTTTGGGCCCAGGATAAACCGCTGCGATTCATACACCTCCAGAGTAGCCGCTATGATTTCCTCTTTAATGGGCTCATACTGTGCCTTTAAATCCAGTAACGGTATCTCCAACCCCGATCCCTCTCTTTATAGTCCCTTACCCATGTGGGTCAAGATGTTATCAATTCACTAAATGAGAAATAGGCACCACCTCGGCCTCATTGTTGAGGGTGAACTGGTATTTCTCTAGTAGTAGAAGGGTTTCCCTGTGGGGATGTCCAATGCCTATAGCACTGCCCTTATGTCGCGCCAGACTGAGGAGCCTCTCCATTTGTATCTTGAGGGCATTATCGGAGAGGTCATTATCCAGAAATATATCCCTGTTAGCTGTCCTGAGGGCCATCTTCTTTGCTATCTTAAATGCCATACTGCTTGCAGTTGTCCTGCTATCAATAAAGTAGAGGCCTCTTGCCTTCAATTCACCCAGCACTATCGCCATCTTCCCCTCATTCTCTGTAAATCTCGATCCCATGTGATTGTTAACACCGGCGACAAAAGGTATCTGGCTCAAATCCCTGCTGAGTATCTCCAAGATCTTTTCGCTATCCATCGATACTAGCAAGACCCCATCCCCTGGATTAATGGCAGGGTAATTAATGGGTTCCATGGGAAGATGGAGCATTGTCTCTCGCCCCCCTTCCCCGGCCTTCTGCGCAATGCATCTCGTATTTGGGGCAAAGGGTAAAATGGAAAACGTAAGGGGTAAATCAAACTCCATGAAGGCCCTTGCAAAATGCCTGTCATAGCCTAAGTCATCTATTATAATGCCGATTTTGGGATATAGTAACCGATCCGGGGCCTGACAGGTATCTACCACAATCCTGAGTCTGTGTGTATAGAAATCCTTATAGTAGATATTGTAGGTTATTTCATTGGCTGATTTCTTATCCGTCTTGATTTGCACCGGTATCCTTAGATTCGAGATCCTGTCGGTAATTCCCTTTCCTATCTCAGAGATGAAGTGACGTGGTGGAATCCTGGCCTCTATGCTATTAAAATCCCAGCTATAGCCAGCTTTATGTCTTGGAAGTACGGATAGAAAAACTATCTTCTCTTGGGGTATCCCCATCTCGTAGAATCCGTCGGAAATGGCCTTATCTATGAGGCATATATATCTACTGAGTTGCCTTGAAGGGGCATAAATCTCCTCAAATAGTAAGGGAGAGCGTCTGCCGCCCAATCCTGAAAGATAGAATATCAGTGCGGTAGAGATTATAGCTGCTAATCCAAGGCCAACAGCGGCGAATATAGCCTCCCTTTTCCTCCTGCTTTTTGATCTGCCCATGTAAAGCTATCTCGTGCTCACCCCTGGGCCTATCGGCCCTCCATCGCAGAGAAGATGTTCCAAGACTGAAGTATTTGTATGGCCCTCCTTAACTGATTGTCATCATCAATACGTTTGAGGACATCGGGCAAGACCCCTTCCTCTTCATCCCCCTTGGGCTCTGGGGGCTCTTTCTCAATATGCCCTTCCAAATCCCTTTCGCGTAAGATCTGGGGCTTTTTTTCGGTGACCTTCTCCTGCGGTGGGACAAAGACAACCTCTATATCCGGTTTAATACCTTCCGCCTGTATCGATCTTCCCTTTGGAGTAAAGTACAGCGCAGTTGTCAGGCGCAAACCGGAGCCATCTGAAAGGGGGTAGAGGGTCTGTACAGATCCCTTTCCAAAGGTGGCAGTGCCTAAGATAAGGGCCTTCTTGTTGTCCTGCAAAGCCCCGGCCACTATTTCCGCCGCGCTTGCGCTCCCCCCATTAACCAAGACAACCATAGGATACTTTCGCGGCTTCTTATCCTTGTGGGCAATACTCTTCTCTTCCTTGTCATCGCGGCCCTTGATGGAAACAATCAATCCTGAATCGAGGAATTCGTCGGCCACCTCGACTGCCTGAGACAGTAGCCCACCGGGGTTGTTCCTTAGATCCAGGACCAGGCCCCTCAGCTTCCTCTTATTCTCCAGGTCTTCTAAGGTCTTGGAAAGCTCTTGGCCAGTATCGCTCTGGAAGTTAGAAATCCTGATGTACCCTATGTCGGAAGGGAGGAAAGACGAGCGAACGCTTCTTATAGGTATCACATCCCTGGTGATCACGAATTCAATTGGCTTTTCCACACCACTCCTCCTGATAGTGAGCTTAACCTTGCTGCCCTTGGGCCCCCGGATAAGCTTAACTGCCTCCATGATGGATGTATCCTCCGTTGATTTGTCCTCTATCATGATTATCTTGTCTCCTGCCTTTATCCCGGCCTCAAATGCAGGTGTCCCTTCAATGGGAGAAACTACTGTCAGGACCTTGTCCCTAATGGTTAGCTCAATCCCCACGCCGGTAAAGCTTCCTTTTGTCTCGATCATCAATTCCTTGTATTCATCTGGGCTCATAAAAAAGGAGTGGGGATCCAAGGTTCCAATGAGGCCCTTTATGGCCCCATATATAAGCTCTCTTGGAACTGTTTCGTCGACATAGTTTTTCTCGATCTTACGCAAGACCTCACTGAATATCTCAATATTCTTGTATACCTCCTTTGTGCTCGCCAGGACATCGACGTGACTATCACTGAGCAAAGGCGAAACTATCACGCACATGAAGATAATTGCCCATTTGAACACATGCTTACGTTTTGCTCTTAGCATCACCTTTCTCCTTTTCTTGTAAAAACGCTTACTTTTTCTAGATCTCCTTACATCCTATCTCACCCTTAGCCAGCCTATGGGATCCAAGTAATCCCCTCCTCTTCTGATCTCAAAGTATATCCCTGGCCCTACCTGCCAACCAGGATCTCCCACCAGACCAACCGCTTCTCCGCCTGAGACCGTCTCTCCTCTTTGCTTTATCCTGTCCTCGAGGTGTGCATAGACTGTATAATAACGCGATCCATGGTTAATAATGAGCAGCTGCCCGTACCCTTTCAACCATCCGGAATAATCTACCCTGCCGGGAAAAACCGATCTAATCTCCTCCCCTAGAGAACCCCTAATATACACCCCCTTTCTATGCAGAAATGGGTTAGATCCAAATTGTTCGACATCTTTGATTACCTCTCCCTCAAGCGGCAGGGGTAATTTCCCTCTCATTTCGGCAAACCCTTCCGGTAAAGGCCTCTCCCTTTCCCCTATCTCCAGATGCGTCATGGTCTCATTAAGTGCCTGGGAGGCCTCTCTGAGTTCCTTCACCGCTTTTGCATAGAATTCCTTCTCCCTATGGACCCTCATTAACAGGAAGACCTTTCCTTCAATACATCTCTCAAGCTCGGCCATCCTCCTATCCTTGGCCTTTCTTAACTTCTCAACCTTAGCCTTATTCTCCCTGAGGGTGGCCAACTCATCCTGAAGATGACTCCTCTGCCTGCCCAGCACATCAAGAACCTGTCTATCCTGATCCATAATGGCCTTCATATATTTCACTACCTTTTGAAACTCCTGCACACTAGCAGAGGTCACAAGAAGCCTCACATATCCAGGCCTCCCAAACTTATAGAAGGCTGCTAAACGCCCTTTTAAACACTCCTTGACAGCGTGGGACGATCGGTTTAGCTGCCGAATCCTCTTCTGGCCCTGCTGGATCTCTCCTGAAAGCTTCTCTATCTGGCCCGATAACTCCCTCAATGAGGCCCTATTTATGGCCACATCTCTGTCTAGCCTTTCTATCTCGGCCAGGATGTCCTTCTGCCTTATATCAACGCCGTGCAGTTCGCTTTGCTGCTCTAAGAGATACTTCTCTGTCTGCTGAATCTGAGAGCGACCACTCTCGGTAGGAGTTCTCTCGGCTGCACCGGAGAAATCTATGAACACAAGATTAACAATAACGAACGATACCAAGGAGGAAAAAGTTAGAAGAACTCTGATTCTCGGTTTCATATTCTAAAAAAGCGACCTAAGGATATAGTGCTTCCGATAAGGCCAGCGATACTGCTCATAACCAACAAAAGGACTATACACTCTGGTGGGAGAAAGACGAAATCAAGGGAGGCAAATCCAATCCTGAGGTCTACTCTGGCCACCACTATCATATATGCTACAAAGAGAAGGATCAGGGCAAGTGAGCCACCCAGAAACCCTTGAATTGATCCTTCAATCAGAAAGGGGATCTTTACAAAGCGATTGGTCGCACCCACCAGCTTCAGTATCTCGATCTCGTCTTTCCTGGAATAGATAGTCAATTTTATGGTATTGGTGATGATAAAGAGGGCTGCCAAAAAAAGCAATCCCCCAACAACTATGCCTACTATCTTTAGTGCCTCCATTATGGCCTGAAATCTCTCTATCCACTCCTGGCTGTATTGTACCTCATCGACGATATTAATTCTCTCCAGCCTCCTCTTCAGTTGATGGGGGATAGAATCTCCGCCCTTATCCCTCGAAAAGGTGATCTCAAGGGAAGCAGGGAGAGGGTTCTCCTTTAAACCATCAAGTAGTCCAGCCTCGTCTCCCAGCTGCCTCCTCAGGTCTTCCATGGCATCATCCTTGGAGATAAACCTCTTGATAGTCACCCCGGGAAAGCCGAGCAATTCCCTTTGCACGTCTTCAAGCACAATCCTATCAGGCTCCTCTTTGAAGTAAACAGACATGCTCAGCAATCTTCCCCGCTCTTCTGTCCAGTAGCTTAGGTTTACGAAAATGAGGATAAAGGCATCGAAAATGAGGAATGCTATGGCCATCGTGCCCACGCCTATCAGATGAACTAATCGATTGTTGAAGATATTCGCCATAGCCTGCCTGATAGAGTAACGGAGAAATGTAATCTTCACCTATACAATCCTGCCCTTACTGAGGGAGACTATTCTCCTCCTCGTGTCCCTTAGCAACTCCTGGCTATGTGTTGCCACCACCACTGTTGTACCCTTCACATGGATCTCTCGTAACAGGGCCATTATCTCCATGGTCAAATCAGGGTCGAGGTTCCCGGTGGGCTCATCCGCCAGGAGGATCAAGGGATTGTTGATTATTGCCCGGCCAAGGGCAACCCTCTGCTGTTCGCCACCTGAAAGCTGAGGAGGATAGTAACCTTCCTTGTTTGCCAGACCCAGATATCTGAGCGTCTGGTGTACCTTTTTGCGTATTACTGAGAGGGGAAGGCCTGCTATTTCCAGGGCCAGGGCTACATTTTCAAACACAGTGCGCCTAGGAAGCAACTTGAAATCCTGAAATACTACCCCTATTCTTCGGCGCAAAAGGGCAAGTTCCCTCTCGCTAACCCTGTTAAGATTCCTCCCATCGACCAATGCCTGTCCACTGGTTGCCTTCTCTGCACAGAAGACTATCTTCAGCAGTGTCGTTTTTCCCGCACCACTGGGGCCTGTAATGAATACGAACTCTCCCTTCCTTACTCTCAGGCTTACATCTATGAGAGCCGAATTTTTTGACCCGAAGGTCTTGTAAACGTGGAAGAGCTGAATCATTCCGCTCGACCCCTTTCAGCCGCTTCCGAGTCCAGGAATTCAGATATGACTAGCGGATATCTACGGATATTATAGTGGTATAAGGTCAGTAATTTGCTGTTTAGAGCAAGCAAAGGATGTCAAGATCCTATAGACCTTCAGCATTAGGATTCAAGCATAAACGGGCTGGGCATTCTGGTATTTCACTTGGCATATTCAATGGCCCTGGTCTCTCTTATTACCGTTACCTTTATCTGTCCGGGATAGCTAAGGTCTTTTTCTATCTTTTTTGCTATCTCCGTGCATATCATTGAGGCCTCAGAATCATCTACCCTATCACTTTCCACTATTATCCTCAGCTCTCTCCCTGCCTGGATTGCGTACGACTTACTGACGCCTTTACAGGACCGAGCTATCCTCTCCATGTCCTCCAGCCTCTTCACATACGACTCAAACATCTCCCTCCGAGCACCTGGCCTTGCACCGGATAGGGTGTCAGCTGCTTGGAGCAGCACATCCATGACAGAGGCAGCCTGCACATCCTCATGGTGGGCGGCAATTGCGTCAACTACCTCATCGGGTTCGCCGTATTTCCTGGCGAGGTCCGCACCTATGAGTGCATGTGTCCCTTCCACCTCATGATCTATTGCCTTACCGATATCGTGGAGAAGGCCGATCCTCTTGGCCTTCTTTGCATCTAACCTTAACTCCGATGCCATTATGCCACACAGGAAGGCGACCTCAAGGGAGTGCTCGAGGACATTCTGGGCATAACTCGCTCTGTATTTTAGTCTCCCAATCAACTGAATCAACTCTGGATGGATACCATGAACGCCGATATCAAAAGTGGCCTGCTCACCGGCCTCTTTAATATCCACCTCGACTTCTCTGCTTACCTTCTCCACAACCTCCTCAATCCGAGCCGGATGGATCCTGCCATCTTCAATCAACCTCTCCAAGGCCACCTTAGCCACCTCTCTCCTGATCGGGTTAAAACCCGATAGCACAACGGCCTCCGGAGTATCATCAATGATAAGATCTACTCCAGTGGCTGCCTCAAGGGCCCTGATATTCCTGCCCTCTCTTCCAATAATCCTCCCCTTCATCTCATCGTTTGGCAGATTAACGACTGATACGCTCGCTTCAGCCACATACTCGCCAGCATATCTCTTAATTGCCAAGGCCAAAATTTCCTGTGCCTTTCTATTGGAGATCTCCCTTGTCTCCGCCTCTATTCTCTTTATCAGTTTGGAGGCCTCATGGCGTGCCTCTGATTCCATAGAGGAAACGAGCATCTCCTTTGCCTCTCCTGCTGAAACCCCACTAATTCTCTCTAATTTCCGCCTCTCTTCCTCAATGAGACCGTTGAGTTCTCCCCCTTTTTTATTCAGATCCTTCTCCTGATTCGCCAAGCTCACTTCTCTTTTCTGAAGCAGTGATTCCCTCTGCTCAAGTTGCTGCATCTTCTTGTCTAAGGTCTCCTCTTTCTGGAACAACCTTCTTTCCTGGCCCTGAAGTTCCTTTCGCCTTGACCTCGTCTCCTCTTCAAAGTCGAGCTTCATTTGATAAAGCCTGTCCTTTGCCTGTAGCTGGGCCTCTTTCCTGATTGTCTCCGCCTGCTTTTTGGCTTCAAGGACAACCTGCCTCGAATAGTCTTCTGCGGAATCACGTTTCTTCTCTGAGATCTTCTTCCGCACGATGATACCAATCACTGCTCCTGCTATGACGCCTGCCAATGCAACAATAACTAACTGAGTAAGCAACATTGCTTCATCACCGCCTTCTATATCTTTAGTTTTCTGGAGGGCAAAGAGGGGTTGATAGGGGCTTAGGAGAGTGAAAGATGAGCAGGTGCTAGATGGAGCTTAACAACATAACGTGCTCTGGATAAGAAATCCCAGAAGTGCAAACCAGTTAACCTGCATACGAGTTATCTCTATTATAATACGTTCGTAGACGCCTGCGCTATTTCTACCAAAGATATGGATATTTCAAGTGTCTTATTATAATAAAGTCTGATAACAATTCTTTCCTCAGCCCTAGGCTATCAATCCACTCTTTATTCTCTGCTGTCCCCCCGCTCTAATGCCGTGTTAGCGGCTCTTTTTGAACCTGATCCTCACAAGGTGGGCGTTCCATTACCCCATTAGGTCTTCTTCAGCAGGTAAAGAGACACACAAAGGCCAGGGGGAACTCCCTTTCTCCTTAGCGTTAGCTCAAAAATCTTCCGCTAATCACGAACATAGCAGGGGAACAACTTAGCTTAGTGCCCTATTCAGGCCTTGTATTAACCTCTGCGACCTGCTGTTGACTTCGGCTAATAAATCCTCCTTCTCTTTGATGAGCTGAAGATAATCACCCGCTATATCAAGAGCAGCTAAGATAGCTGTCTTATCCACAGATAATCCTTTCTTGGAATCGCTTATCTCTTTCAACTTCCTGTCCACGTATGCTGCCACCCTCAATATCTGTTCCCTCTCATCAGACCCTCTTACCACATATTCCCTATCCTGGATCTTGATCCTGACCTTTTCACCCATGGGCTCATCCCCTACTGTTGTAAATCAAATTCCTCTATCTTTTCTAAGAGGGCTCCTATTCTTCTTCGAATTAGGTCTTTATCGGCCTTCAACGTCTCTAACTCGTTAGTAAGCGAGTCGATCTTTTCCTCATGGCTTTGGAGCTTCCTCTCTAAGCCACTCCTCTCTTCTTTGAGAAACCTCACCAGCGAGATAAACGATTCAATCTTCTGCTCTAACAGACCAAACTGGCCTAATTCGTCCAATCCCATATCGGTCTTCAAATCTTCCTGTACGGTGTAGTATATCTTTTCTGAAAAGAAAGTCAAGTGATAAGGGAAAAGGGCGGGTATTTTCAACTAAGAAAGGTGGCAACTTAACGGGTTTCCTTAACAAGTAACTTTAGGCCATAATAGTCAGGCTGTTACCCGACGTCTTCGTCAGTTTGAAAGTATAAGAAAAGAGGGTGCACGACTAATTAAGCCATTCATTGGCGTTTTAGCGGATAATGACAAGAATGAGCCAGCGAGGAAGATCGGGAAGACGGAGCAATAGCTTTTTGTTTCAATCGCAATTCGTTAGTTTTGGGGCAGAGCGGTGGGCGTTGAGTACAGTTAGTATCAAATCCCTGAAAGTGGTCTAGGATATAAGAGTACTTGGCTTTCAGGGAGTAGTATCGGGTTCTGAAGATATCTGGCGCCTTAGTTCCTCCCAGTCTCCCATTACCATGAGTCTCCGTATGGTATTAAATAGTTCCATGACATTTCCCGGCCAGTCATATTGTAAGAAGAGATCCATGATCTCAGGATATATGGTAAAGTCCTCACTGATATCTAAATCGGAACGGTATTTCTTGATGAAATAGTCAACGAGGGGAGGGATATCTTCCCTTCGCTCCCTCAGTGGTGGTACATCGATCTTTATGATATTGAGGCGGTAGTAGAGGTCCTCACGAAACCTCGTCTCTCTCATATCGCTTGCCAGATCGTGGTTTGTTGCACTGATAACCCAGGTGTTTACCTTGACATCTCTCCCCCCCAGCCTTGAAAACTCACCGTTTTGCAGGACTTGCAAGAGCTTTGCCTGCAAGCGCAGGGGGATATCACCTACCTCGTCTAAAAAGATAACCCCACCTGAGGCGATCTCGAATTTCCCGGGCTTAAACCGAGTTGCCCCCGTGAATGCCCCCCTCTCATAGCCAAAGAGCTCGCTCTCCAGCAGTTCGGAGGGCAGGGCAGCGCAGTTGACCTTTACAAACCGCTTGTCTCGCCTGTTGGAGAGCCGATGGAGTTCCCTGGCAATGACCTCCTTGCCGACGCCAGTCTCCCCATAGATGATGACACTGAGGGCAGTATCAGCCACTGTCTTTATTAAGTCCCTGATATTCCTCATTGGCGGGCTATTTCCGATCAGTTGTACATCCATAAGAAAACCGCTTTATACCCAATAAGGGGAGAAAATCCTAGGATACAATTGTAGTTAGCGATTAAGGCTGATTAGGACTCTTATTATGTGTCTGTGTCTTCTATTCTTGGGTAAACTAGTAATGATTACTATTTCTGTCAATAGGCTGTAATCGACAATCCGAAGAAACGCCTA
>JABXJZ010000155.1 GCA_013375335.1 Desulfobacterales bacterium | reverse complement strand
GAATCAGTGAACTTTACACATCATTTAACAAAAGTTACCTGACATGAAACAAATATCAAAAAGAATTAGAGGAATTGCATATTTAGCTTTATCTCGGTAATGCTCTTATAGATGCTAGCGTCAAAAGATTATTAAGGTGCTCTAAAATGGATGAAAAACAGATAGCAAAGAATATAAAAAAGATACGTCTAAAGAGTAATATGTCTCAAGAAAGATTAGCGGAACTTAGTGGCTTAACTAAAGGATATATTTCTAAAATCGAGAAATCAGATAAAGCTCCCCCTCTTTCGACATTAAGTAAGATTGCTAGTGCCCTTAATGTGGATATTACCATCGTAAGTGCTGAATATTTGGAATCACCTGAAGATATGAGTTTATGCATTGTACGAAAAGGTGAAGGGAAAAAGATCTCAAGTGCAACTCTTGAAGGATATCATTATGAGGCCCTGGCTTACAAGAAAAGTGGGAAGAATATGGAACCGTTTATTCTCATGCCGGGCTTTGATGAGAAAGCCATTTTTTCACACGAGGGTGAAGAATTTATATATACTCTTGAAGGAGTCCATGAATTTATTTATGACAATAAAAAATACATATTAAATAAAGGGGATAGTATTTACTTCGATTCTATAATTCCTCATACCGGCAGAAGTATCGGCAAACAAAAGGCTAAGATTTTAGCCGTGATGTACTCCTATAAGCGCAACCTGCGAATGGATTCAATCGAATCCAGAATGAGAATTAGAAGACGATCTGATTAATCATAGCGACATTCCCTCTGCCTAAAGGTTTCTTTAAGAAAAGAGGGTGAATATAGTGAATTATATGCAATAGAGTACTAACAAAAATGAAATGCCTGATGTAAAAGAGAAAATTTTTTTACCTCATCAGTTTCCATTTTGGAAACTATTTTCAATTGCATCGGGCCAATTATTTGGTGAGGAAAGCGGGTTCACTTGTTGCCATGGATAACAGCTGTGGAGATGAACCAGTTGATGAGAGGCTTAGAAAGGGAAGCTGGTAATAGGCGCAAAGCCAAATTATATTCACCATTTAATATCGAGGAGGAGACACTATGCCAAGGATAACAATTAGGGACTGGCCCCCTTATTCACCAACAGATGAAAATAGGCGGGAGAATACGATTGTCGCGGCAAAGTTAATGATGAACGCAGCATTAACTGCGCCTAATGTTGGAGGTTTACCCATGACTGAAGGTGAGATCGTTTACGGTGAAGAAGAGCAGGAGCAGATTGCGCGGAAAATGGAGGAGCTTGCCTATGAAAGGGAGGCATGGCAACACATATTCCTGTATGAGGCAGTAATGGCCCGGCAGGCAGATGTCGTTCTACTACTTGGGAACACCCGTGCTTACTCAAGCCCTTGGAATGGGGAATGTGGCTTGTGTGCCGGGAGACCTGATTGCAGCTTCGTCTATGAGCACAGAAAGCAGTCAGCAGGGATAATTGACACCACTGATAGAAGATCTGATACGCTCCTTCAAGGCCCCCTATGTGCTGCCTATGCCCATCAGCTTGGTTATAATGTAGGCAGCGCACTGATGGAGGCAGTGCATCTTTATATTGATGCACGTCCCTTCATAAGCATAGGGTTAGCAGCTCAAAAGCTTGGCTATTGTCGCAATGCTGCCTTAGTTATAGGTACTGCTATAAACGCAAGAGCGAAGTGTGAGCCGTCCGATCCTGCTGTGGACTACCATTTAGTGAATCTGGATAGGGCCATAGATGCTATTCGCAGTAATGTGAACCAGTTGGGCGTGAGACCAGCCACTGGAAGGGAATACAGGTCTGGTGACCCAGCAAAGAAGAGATAAGGAGGAATAGAGATGCCATTATATGATGGAAGGAAGTTCGCCCAGGAAGGCTTGTTGAAGGTGGCACAGCACTGTGCTCAGGCAGCACTGCATGCCCCCCAACTAATTGGCAAAACCGAGATCAAGATGGAAATCGTTGCGGGCGAAGAGTTGGAGAACTATTTTAGTGTACAAGACGCAGCTAACAAACTGGGGGCCAGGCTCACCGGTGAGACCTATAAGTTAGCTTATCGAATGGGCGAGCCTCCGGTGCTTTTGCTGATTGGCGCTGACGTTACTCCGATTGTCGAAGCGCCGTGTAGGACAGCCTGCCCGGCCGGCATAGACGTGCCCCGCTACATTCGCCTGATCGGCGATGGGAAGTATGATCAGGCAGTGCAGGTGGTACGGGAAAAGGTACCCTTCCCTTCGGTCTGCGCGTATGTCTGCCACGCTCCCTGTGAAAAAAAGTGCCGACGGGGCACACTAAGAGATGACCCTATTGCCATAGAGGCCCTTAAGCGCTTCGCTGTAGATCATGCAGAGGAAACGGATTCCGGTGACCCATCGACTAAAGCCACGGGCAAGCGAGTTGCCATTATTGGCTCGGGGCCTGCGGGGCTGACAGCAGCCTATTATCTGAGAAAAGTGTGCGGCCATGCGGTGACCGTCTTTGAAGCACTTTCCCAGCCAGGGGGCATGATGCGCGTCGGCATCCCCCGGTATAGATTGCCACGGGAGCTTCTCGATAAGGAAATTGCTGCAATAAAAACGCTCGGGGTGGAGATCAAGCTAAATTCCAGACAAAAGTCCTTGGATAAGCTTCTCCAGCAAGGCTATGAAGCTATTTTTGTTTCTGTTGGCGCACATCGTGACATCACTCTGGGGGTTTCGGGTGAGGACTTACCTGGAGTGATTGAATGCCTTTCATTTTTGAGAGATGTGAATCTTGGTAAAAAGGCCAAGGTAGGGCCTCGTGTCGCAGTGGTTGGTGGTGGCAATGCTGCTATGGATGCTGCTCGGACTGCTTTGCGCCTCGGCGCAAAAGAGACATCCATCCTCTACCGACGCACGAGGGCCGATATGCCGGCCTATAGTGGGAATGTGGAGCAGGCGCTTCGTGAAGGGGTAAAAATCGAGTGTCAAACTGCTGTTTCCAAGATAGAGTCGGGGAAAAATGGACTCCAGGTGGAATGCGTTCGTACGGAGCTTCGACCTGCAGATGCTGATGGCAGACGGCTCCCAGTGTCAGTTGAAGGGAGCGAATTTCGTATACGCGTTGATACGGTGATTGTTGCGACCGGTCAATCGCCGGAGGTGCCCTCTGAGTTTGGCCTTTCGTTGGGGAAGGAAAATACTATTCAAGTCGATCCTGATACCCATGCTACGGATAGAGAGGGGGTATTTGCTGGTGGTGATGCAGTTACAGGGCCAGCTTCTGTCATAGAAGCCATTGCTGCAGGGAGGAGGGCAGCCTCGTGGATAGACCAATACTTGGGCAGTTTGGGGATCATTGATGAGGTATTGGCTCCGCCTGAGCAGGTCCCAGAGGTTTCCCCTGCCCAGGAGGCATTAGGGCGAGTGGACGGTAATCCTGAAAAACCTCAAATACAGCTCTTAACCGTTGAGCAGGCATTAGCTAGCTTCGACGAGGTTGAGCTTGGTCTTTCTGAGCAGGAAGCACTGGTTGAGACTACCCGCTGTCTGAAGTGTGACCAAGTGGGTTTTGATTGCGGAGCCTGTGGTTTCAAGACATGCCGTGAGGCGGTAATCAACTGTCAGAATCGGTTCAATGAGACTGGCGGTGAACCTTGGGGATGGCTCATGAAAGGGCCAAGCTGTATCTGGCGAGCTATGGAATTGGGGATCAGTATCGATTGGGCTGCTGCGGCCGCTCATACATTGAATGTGGAGAGCAGGGTCGGAATGATCCCCGCCACCGCTTTCCTGCGTATGGGATATATGGAGGGCTGCACTTTGGTTACCGTTGTTCCCATAGGCCCATGCAAGGAGCGCTGGTACTTTTCGCCGGGTAGCGGAAGGGAGGATTACCGTCCCGCTGAAATGGAGAGAAGAGGTCAGATATTGCAGTATCCCCCACTGTGGATGCGTTTCACCGGCCCGGGTCGAGATCTGGGTCGCAGGGGCATCAATGTCAAAGATAGGTGGTGGGAGCCACCTTACACGCGTCTCGAGATAGTAGAGGATGACGATTGGGGGAATTCTGTTCTTGACAGAGATTATGCCATTTTTGCCGCCGCTGACGAAATAAGAAAGAAGAGGAAATTAAGAAGGCTGAACTTGCCCAAAATAAAGGAAATTCTGGACGGGAAGAAGAAACGGTAGTCCTTTGTTAATTTGTGTAAAGGGGGACATAAGATGGTGAGTTTGGCAAAGATAGATGAGGCAATCTCAACGTATGTTAAACCTCAAACCTTTCCCTTAGCTCTTAAAATGCTGAATGGTGAAGATGAGATTCCGCAGGATGTAAAGAGGCCATTGAGGGATTATGGGGCATCTTTTACCCTCTGCCAGGCCCTGGCCCTGGGTCGGAGGGAGGGCTTGACCATAGTTCTCGACAAGGAAAGCCAGTCCTGTCCCATAGCGCTGGTGGGATTGGGATTTGTGAGGCCGGGAGAATATCTCAGCGGCAAATATAAACTCGCTCCCATTAACCGGCCCGCCGAAGCCGAGATAAAAGCAGCTGAGGCAATGCCCCGATTTGAGTTCGGGAAATTCAAATCTATTTTGATCTCCCCGATTCTGAGAGCAACTTTTGATCCTGACGTAATCATGTTCTACGGTAGTGGCGCTCAAGTGATGCGGATGATCCAGGCCGCTGTTTTTTCATCGGGCG
>JABXJZ010000154.1 GCA_013375335.1 Desulfobacterales bacterium | reverse complement strand
AACTAGCGTTAATACACTCATTACGAGAACGGGATCGAAAATCGGATTAATCGTTAGCAAAGGGTATATGGAATCACTCTATTCGAAAGAACCCAAGGAAGTTGAGCCCATCTATTCTCTTATCTCTCGAGACTTGATCTTGGAGATCGAGGAAGAGATTGACAATCAGGGCAATATCATAAAGCCTATAAAACATGATGAGGTTTTATCAAAAATGCAATACCTCATCGACATGGGAGCTCGAGCAATCACAGTCAGTTTAAAGAACTCCCATATCAATTACACACATGAAAAACAGTTTAAAAGCATAATAAAAGAACATTATCCGAATTATTATTTGGGAAGTGTAAGAGTCTTTCTAGCCTCTGAGATTTCGGACCAGCCAGGTGATTTTTATCGTACCAATGCTGTCGTCATCAATGGGTATATCCATGATTCCTTGGTCAAGTATCTCTATAAGGCTGAAGATGACTTGAGAGAAAATTTATGTCAACACCCTCTGATGGTTGCTCATTCCCATGGAGGGGTGGCCAGAGTAGCCAAGACAAGGGCAATTGACACTTATGCCTCTGGCCCCGCTTTAGGGGTGATTGGCGCTGGGAATGTGGCAGCGATATACGGCTTTCGTAATGTGCTGACAGTCGACATCGGGGGGACGAGTTTAGATCTTGGATTCATTCGGGACGGGCTTTACAGTTATGATCTCATTCCTTCTGTTGCAGGCCTTCCTGTAACCGTGCCCATGATTACCACTCACTCAGCAGCCTTGGCCGGTGGGTCGATTGCAAGCCTTGACAGTTCGCGAAACATTCAGATAGGCCCTAAGAGCGCGGGAGCGAGGCCAGGACCAGCTTGCTTCGATTTGGGAGGGTTAGAGCCCACGGTGACAGATGCAGATGTTGTCTTAGGGTTTATTGACCCGGGCTATTTTCTCGGTGGCAGGATCCGATTGAATAGAGAGAAAGCGATTTTAGCAATCAAGACAAGGATTGCTGACCCATTAAAGATCAGTGTGGAAGAAGCAGCCTGTTTGATCCGAGAGGAAACAGGTGTCAGGACACAGAAAGATATATTACAGTTCCTGGAAGGGCAAGGGGTCGGCGTCAAAGCACTGTCCGATTTTGCAGTGGTGGTCTATGGAGGAGCGGGGCCGACCCATTTTTGTGACTTCGCAAAAGGGTTACCATTCGGCCATAGCCTGACCAGTCCTTACGCTGCAGTTTTTAGTGCTTTTGGTTCTTCAACGACGGATTTGCTTCATACTTATTCAAAATTTGTTCGAATTGACCTATTGGACAAAGGTAAATACTTAACGGATTACAAGAAGTTGAACCAGATCGTTGGCATTCTCTCAGAGATAGCGAAAAACGATATCCGGGGGGAAGGCTTCCCACCTGACAAGGCTCTCTTTTTTCTTGAGATGGTCGGGGATAAAGAATTAGCCGGTGTGAGGATCAAAACGGATAAGATGTTCTTACACTCAGAAAGCGATGTGAAGGAGTTGTGCACAAAGTTCGGTAAAGCTGGAAGACAGGGGGGAGGGAAGGTGTCTATCTCCACTGTCGTTTTGAATGCACTTGTGCCAATGCCACACCTGAAAATAAAAGCGTCCAAATTGTCTAAGGAGGATCCAGGCAAGGCATTTAAGAATCACCGGGAGGTCTTTTGGTCCCCTAAGATTGGCTATCAAAAAACACCTATATATGAGCTGGCATTGTTAGTACCGGGCAATGTCGTTGTGGGTCCAGCGATTGTTGAAGCGAAGGATACAACGTATGTCATCCCAGCCAATCGGTCTTTTAAAGTCGATAAGTATTCAAATGGGATGATCGAGGAGGCTTAGCCATGACTAAAGTACGTGCCACTGAGTATTTAGATATTGATTTGGAGAAGGAGATGTGGTGTTGCAATCGCTGCAATGCTGAACTTATCTCAGCCAGAGAACCCTACATGAAGGGGTGTTTAGTTCATGAGAGGCCAGGATCTGAAATATACGGGCCCCCGATCCGAGTGGAGAAAGACCAGATCGTTAATTATGCTCCAGATCCTGACTTTATGAGGATCCTGGAATTTTACTGCCCAAACTGCGGGATCATGGTGGAGGTTCAATATTTACCACCGGGGCATCCGATTCCAGTGGATATTGAGCTGGACATAGATAAGTTAAAAGAGAAGTATCTAAGAGATCGGAGATGAATGGGAAGGTTGCCTTTAAGAACACCCTACAGAGAAAGAACGAAGGTCCGTTACTTTTTGTACCTTTTGTGTATGGCTTAGCTGCTAAGATAGCTAACATTCCCTTAAGAGAGATGGTGGGAGACCCTACCTATTATGCCTATTCGCTGGAAGGGGCTTACAAGTTATTTCATTACCATGCGATCATTAATAACTTTGATACCACCATTGAGGCTGAGTCTTGTGGCTGTGAATTAGAGTGGCGGGGTGAATTCGAAAATCCAGTCATCAGCAAAGGTTGTGACTTCTTCAAATTAGCCCCTGAAGACTTTGTAAAGGGGGGTAGAATCCCAATCTTATTCGAGGTGAGCAAGCGATTGGTGATGTCCCTGGGCAGGGAGGCTGCCATTGTAGGGGTCCTCACTGGACCGTGCTCTTTAATGAGGAGCTTGCAAGCCCAGGGGCCTGATGCCGTAGAAGACCGTATTCAGGAATCCATATCTTTTGTTGGCAGTTTCCTCACAAGATTGGTTAAGAGTCTGTGCGAGTTAAAACTGGATGCCCTTTTTTTTAGAGAAGACCTGCTGGAGGAAAATTTCTTGGGGGAGCTAAACCTTTATGAGGATTTGTACAGAGCCGTATATGCGACGTTATTTAACATCATCCGAGCTTATAACAGCTATCCGTTACTAATCGTAAAGAAGCTATTTCTGGAAGGGATAAAAGACTTGCATGCCTTGTTGAAACCGAGCGGGATGATTCTGTGTGGCAGGAGATTGGATGAGGGGAATCTCCTATATCTCAAGGATTTATCCGATTCGCTGAAGATATGCTTCGGCCTACCCCTTCCGGTGGGAGTGGGAAGCCAAGATGACCTGTGGGAACAGCTGTCTGTAATTAAATCCTTTGTTACGAAGCAAGGGCCAAAAGGTTTTTTTTACACCAGTGATGGAGAGATTCCTTACCATGTGTCTTTAGAGATCCTTCACGAATTGATGGGTAAACTATAATTTAGAGCGGTTTCTTAACGATGTACTCAAGGGGAGGAGAAGATGGGTTACACGGTAAACGTTGACGTAGGGGGGACCTTCATGGATTTTTTTGTGGGCAAAGATGCCGAGTACATCACGACGAAAGTGCCAACAACGCGTTATGAGTTAAGCGTGGGATTCATGAAGGGATTGGAGGAAAGTGCGGAGAGATTGAACGAAACGCTCCAAGAGTTTCTAAAGAATACGGACGCCATTAAATACAGCACCACCATTGGCACCAATGCACTGATTGAGCGCAGTGGCCCGAAACTCGGGTTAATCACGACACGGGGATTTGAAGATACAATATTCATAGGCAGAGGACGACAATGGGCAGATGGCTTACCAGCGGCAGATGTTCAGAACGTCACGAGAGTAGAGAAGCCGTTTCCTCTCATTCCGCAAAAGCTTGCGGTCGGGGTCAGAGAACGGATTGACTATCGCGGTCACGTTGTCATGCCCCTTGTAAAGGAAGACGTCTTAGAAAAGGTGAGATATCTGGTTGATAATGGAGTACGCGGATTTGTTATTTCCCTCCTTTGGTCATTCATGAACCCCGTTCATGAAAGACAAATAAAAGAGATCATAGAAGGAGAATATCCGGAGGTCTACTTGGGGAACATGCCGGTCATATTGTCTTCTGAAATTTCACCCAAAGAAGGGGAATACGTTAGAACCATGTCAGCGATCGTGAACGCTTACATCCATATCCAGTTTGTAGAACAACTCTCTAATTTAATGGGAAGCCTCATTGATGAGGGTTACAAGAAACCCATTCTTCTGGTTGATAACTTAGGGGGTTGTACCAAGGCTTCCAGAACGATTGCGGTGAGCACCCACAATTCGAGTCCGGTAGCTGGTTTGTGTGGAGCTTCTGCTGTTGGTAAGCAATTTGATTTGCCAAACATTGTTTATACCGACGTGGGAGGAACAAGCTTTGACATCGGGGTGATTGCTGAAGGCGCCATCCGTTATTACGATTTATACCCGACGATTGACAGGTGGCGGACTCAGGTGACAACGATACAGACATCTTCGATCGGCGCAGGAGGTGGTTCCATCGCCTGGCTGAATCCGCTTCTGGGCAACCGGTTAGAAGTGGGCCCCAGGAGCGCGGGGTCGATCCCAGGTCCTGCCTGTTATGATTTGGGAGGAGAAGACCCCACCGTCACAGATGCGGATGTGGTTCTTGGTTATATCAATCCGGATTATTATCTGGGCGGGAAGATGGTTCTCAATAAAGAAAAGGCGGTCCAATCGATGAGAAAGATTGGCAGTCAGGTAGGCTGGGATGAAGTGACGATAGCGCTGATGATAAAAAAAGTGATAGACGCAAAGATGGGACAAGAAATCTTCAAAGAGGTGGCCTTCAAAGGTTATGAGCCTTCAGAATTTGTGATATTCGCATGCGGTGGGGCCGGACCTACTCACTGTTGCGGTGTAGCCGTTGCAGCGGATATGAAGGTATGCTACGTACCGCCGGTAGCATC
>JABXJZ010000153.1 GCA_013375335.1 Desulfobacterales bacterium | reverse complement strand
GATCGTCTTCGACAAATGGGGGTCCTGCGATACATGTAGTGGCACTGGGATCACGCCAGGAAGCGAGCCCGGTGTTTGCCCGAATTGTCATGGTAGAGGTGAGATTGTCCATTCTCACGGTTTCTTTCAGATCAGGACAACCTGTTCAACGTGTAATGGCAACGGTCAGGTCATAGTTGATCCATGCCACAGATGTAATGGGAGGGGAAAGGTAAAGGTTGAAAGGAAGGTCCTGGTAAGGGTACCGCCAGGTGTGGATACTGGAACACAATTAAGGATTAAGGGAGAGGGAGAGAGCGGAGAATATGGAGGGCCACCTGGAGATCTCTTCGTGGTAATCCACGTTAAGGAGCATGATTTTTTTGTGAGGGACGGGGATGATCTTAAGTGTCAGATTACCGTGTCTTTTGTACAGGCAGCATTAGGAGCCGAGCTTTCTATCCCCGTTCTGGGTGATAACAAGGAGAGAAGGATTACTATCCGACAGGGCACCCAGCCAGCAGAGATCATCAGGCTTAAAGGTGAGGGCATGCCGAGCCTGAGGAGAGGAAGGGAGTACGGTGACCTCTTTGTTCAGGTTATGGTTAAGATCCCTACCAGGCTGAGCCAGAGACAGCGTGAGTTACTGTTGGAATTTAGCGAGCTCGAAAAGGAAAAGATCGGGGCAAAGACCAGGGATCTCTGGGATAAGATAAGGGGTCTGTAGAACTCATTACGATAATTGAGGATTTGGCTGATGGATCAGAAAAAGCTAGAGTATTTCAGGGGCTTACTCCAGAACCAGCTCGATGAGCTTATTGGAGAGGCCTTAAAGACAGTCGATGGAATGACCAATCTGAAGGATAATTTTCCCGACCCGACTGATAGGGCTGCCTTGGAGACAGATAGAAACTTCCTCTTACGGATAAGGGATAGGGAGAGGAAGTTGATCGAGAAGATCAAAGAGGCCCTTGAGAGGATAGATAGTGGCATCTTCGGCATATGTGAGGTGTGCGGCAGGGGTATTGCAGAAGAGAGGCTCAAGGCAAGACCTGTTACCACCCTGTGTATTCACTGTAAGAAGAAACAGGAAGCCAGGGAGAGGGCTCGGGGCTTATGAGGGAACCAGGTAACTTATGAAAATAGCTTTCCTCGATTGCTTCTCCGGCGTAAGCGGGTATATGTTTGTGGGTTCCTTGCTCGATGCTGGCCTGCCTTTTGAAGAACTTGAAGGGAGCATTTCAGGGCTTAAGCTAAATGGCTACAAGATAGCAGCGAAAAAGGAGGAAAGAAATAATGTCTTTGGGACAAGATTCTCGGTTTCTTTGCATGAAGAGGATCGAGGAGTTCGACACTTAAAGGAAATCAAGGCTCTACTGAAAGGCAGTGATCTGCCCCCGTCAGTTATTGAAAGATGCATCCTGATCTTTGAAAAGCTGGCAATGACCGAGGGTGAAATACAACATATTTCACCCGACGAGGTCCCTTTTCATGAGCCCGATGCAGTTGCCTCCATTGTTGATATGGTGGCGGCCGTTTTAGGCGTTCGCCTGTTGGGCATTGAGAAGGTCTTTGTGTCTCGGATCCCCGTAGGAACCGGAATCACGACAGGTATTCAGGGAAAGGTCTCGCTTCCAATGCCTGCAACTATAGCCCTTTTGAGGGGTATCCCTATCTATTCGAGTGGCCAGGACGTTGAACTGGTTACCCCACCGGGGGCAGCCTTAATCACCTCACTCTCTTCTTCCTTTGGTCCCATGCCCCCAATGACAATAGAGAGAGTAGGCTATGGGGTAGGCAGCCGCACCTTAGCTGACCGGCCGAATCTGTTACGCATCCTAGTAGGAAATGATATTGATAAACAGGATTTAGAGACGGTGGTCGTGTTGGAGTCTAATTTAGATGATATGAGCCCGGAACTGTTGGGTTATCTGATGGATAAACTCTTTGATGCGGGTGCCATGGATGTCAGTTTCTCTCCCATCCAGATGAAGAAAAATAGGCCTGGTATCCAGCTTCAGGTAGTGGGGAGACCTGAGGATAACGAGAAGCTCATTACTATCATCTTCAGGGAGTCAACCACACTGGGGATCCGCACGAGCTATAACCAGCGAGCGGTCTTGAAAAGGGGCGAATTGACGGTTGACTCTCCGTGGGGGAAGATGAGGGTTAAGAAGGTCACCAATCAGGATGGAGGAACGGTTCTTTTACCTGAATATGAGGAATGCAGAAGGATAGCAAGAGAGAACAATCTCGCCCTGCGAGATGTCTATGCATGGGCGGCAGCCCTCTCAAGACATCCCTGAGCCTCGCCTATTGGAAATACCCCTTTGGTACCACGACAATCCCCCTCGGCGTTACTGTAAAGCGGTCCCTGTCTTCATCCGGGTTATAGCCTATTTCACTATGCGCCGGGATTACATTATGCTTATCGATAATCGCCTTCTTAATCTTACAGTGGCGTCCCACTACAACATCATCCATGATCACCGATTCTTCAACGCCGGCCCAACTCTGGACTACCACGTAGTAAGACAGCACGGAATTCCTGACAATGCCGCTTATTATGGAGCCCGGCGCCACGAGCGAATCCAGGGCCTTGCCCACCTGAAAACCATCAGGCCTCTCATTGCTAAAGACGAACTTGGCAGGCGGAGCCGCTACCTGGTAAGTATGGATGGGCCAGTTCCGGCCATAGAGGTTAAAGGAAGGATTCAGCCCGGTCAGATCCATGTTAGCGTTCCAGTACACATCCAAGGTTCCAACATCTCTCCAGTAGGAAGAGTCGCGGGTCTTGGACTCTAACCTGAGCCTTCGCTCCCCGTTTTCCAGGGTATCGTAGACATAATCCTCTATCACATTCTGCTGCCGAAAAGGGTAGGCATACACCCGCGATTCGAGGATGAGACGGGGGATTATGTCATGACCAAAATCATCCTTATCGATGGATGTGAGCGCATCCAGAAGTGTCTCCGTGTTAAATAGGTAGATACCCATGGAGGCAAGCACGCGGCTGGGATCGCCCGGAATAGTCCTGGCATTTTCCTTGGGCTTTTCCTGGAAGCCGCGGATGCGGTAGTCCTCATCTATCTCAGCAACGCCCATCTCATGGGCCATGTCCTTTCCCAATTCAATGAGGGCAACGCTCATAGCCGCATCTTTCTCCAAGTGATACCTGAGGAACAGACCGTAGTCCATCTTGTAAATGTGATCACCTGAAAGGATCAGGACGTGCCGTGGTCGTGTCTGCTCCACGAGATAGATGTTCTGTCGAATGGAATCAGCAGTGCCCCGGTACCAGTCCCCACCGACCCTCTGCTGCGCTGGCACAATCTTCAAGAAGTGCCCAAGCCGCTGATTGAATATATTCCAACCGGCTTCCAGGTGATCGGTTAGAGACTGCGATTTGTATTGGGGTAGCACAATGATCTTGTAGAGCTCCGAGTTTATGCAATTACTGAGGGTCAGGTCTATGAGCCTGTAAATTCCACCAAAGGGCACTGCCGGCTTAGCCCTGTCCCGGGTAAGGGGCATAAGCCTTTCTCCTCTCCCGCCGGCCATGATAAAAGCGAGCGTTGATTTCATACTAGTATGTTGAGAGCATGCTGGATGTTGTTGGGCTAATAAAAGGGGGCTTTGAAGCCCCCAGAATCAGGCCTAAAAACTCAAGGTAAGCGCTACATACGGACCGGACATATCGTAGTCAAAGACCACTTCATCCTCATCTAGGTCTATATCAAAGGTTTTATAACCCCCGTGAATATCCACAAAGGGAAAAGGGGTCCATGATATATCAGCCATGAACTCATAGATCGTATTTCCTGAATAACCCATACCGGTCCCCCTTGCCCTGAGCTCCAGGATATCAGCCAGTAATCCTATATGTAAATTGAGGCCAACCATGGGAATGGGGACAGTGAAATCCTCTTTTTCATCAACTCCCGTGGTCTTCAGGCTCACGTCACCGTCCAAATACTTGACCTGGAACACACCACCCAAGGAAAAGCCAGCCAGTACACTTTCCAGATTCAAGAAGTCGTAGCGATAACGAAGGTCCATCTCCTTATATGCAATCGAAGAATCTACCACATCGCCGAATGAATAAGTCTCTCCCTTAAAGATAACTGTCCTGGTGAGCATCTTCCTGCCCGAGTAGTCAATATCGGTATAAGTTAAAGAGAGGTGATGGTTGCCTCCACCAACAAAGACCTCCACGGATGGATAATCTTCATCCTCTATTCCTAAGTCCTCATCAAAATCAATGGTTGTGCCTATTATGCTGGCCTCATCCACTTTCACGGTACCACCGAGCGAGGGGAACCAGTAGTAGCCTCTCGCCCCGATCTCAAAGGCCAGGGATGGTACTGGTACGAGCAATCCAGCTAATAACAAAGATAGGCCCACACATACCTTTTTCATCACTCTCCTCCTTGTCTTGGGATTATTTTTTCAAATTTGCCTTTGCCAGGGGCAGGAGCGGTGATTCCGTAAACTGATCTATGAAGTCCTTAAAGGTCTCCCTTGACATCTCTCGCTGTCCGCTCAGGGCATAGACCCTGCCCAGGGAAAACAGGGCCTCTTCCCTCAGAAAGTCATGCCCTTCTTCAACTATCTTTTTCAGATGGCGTATGGCTGAATGATAGTCCCCTTTGGCCTCATACACGGCAGCGAGACCAAAATGAGCCATCGAGGCGTAGATGGAGTCGGATTTCTCTCTTTTCAGATACA
>JABXJZ010000152.1 GCA_013375335.1 Desulfobacterales bacterium | reverse complement strand
ACCAGCATATAGATCTCCAGGGGGTTAAGCAAACACCCCCTCGGGCTTGTGTGGGAAGGAGAAGAAACGGTCAAGCGATAGGGTGAGAGAGCTAGCGCTTCCCGTTGATCTTATCCCTCAAAACCCCGGAACATTTGAAACGGACTACCGTCCTCGATCGCAGCATCAAATCCTCCCCGGTTTGGGGATTTCTCCCTTTCCGCTTGTCTTTCTCCTTGGGGGAGAACTTTCCAAACCCACTGATTAAGACATCCTCCCCATTCTCCAGGGTCCGTTTCATGATCTCCAAAAGGGACTCAACAAGCCGCGCGGATTTTGTCTTGGAGATCCCGACTTGGTTGTAAATAGAATCAATCAGATCTGCTTTGCTAAGGGTCACGAAGGCACTCCTATTTTTTCCTCAAAGAATTAGCGTTAAGCTCCTATGTTGTCAACTGATTTCGGGTACATAGCATCTAAATAGTTGCTTCTTGGTCAACACAAACGGCCAGCATGGGGATTCAAGCACTGGATGAGAGCCGACGAATCTCCTGGCAGATAGCATCGGTCACCTCGTTCGTACTGGCATCGCCACCGAGGTCTGGGGTGCCTATGCCAGATATGAGGGCTGCTTCAACGGCATCCATTACCAGCCTTCCGGACTCAGGGAAGCCAAGGTGATCCAGCATCATCGCACCGCTCCAGATCTGGCCCACTGGATTCGCAATCCCCTTGCCAGCGATATCGGGAGCAGAGCCATGCACCGGCTCAAACATCGAAGGGTTTTTCCTCTCCGGGTCAAGGTTGACCGAGGGACCGATTCCGATGCTCCCTGCGATGGCGGCGCCAAGATCGGTGAGGATGTCTCCAAACAGGTTGCTTGCGACCACCACCTCGAAGTGCTGGGGGTGTATTACAAATCGAGCAGAAAGGGCATCCATATGGAATTTGTCAGTTTCAAGATCGGGATATTCAGCGGCGATGTCATCAAACACGCTATCCCAAAAGGGCATGGTGAAGTTGATGGCGTTGGACTTCGTCGCAGATGTGACCCGTTTCCTCCCTGTCTCCCGGGCTAGTTCGAAGGCATAGCGGATGACCCGTTCGACGCCGAAACGGGTGAAGACAGTGTTCTGTATCACCACCTCCTGAGGGCTACCCTGATAGAGCCTACCTCCCATGTTGGAGTACTCGCCTTCATTGTTTTCGCGTACCACCAGAAAATCGATATCCTCGGTACCACGGTCGGCAAGAGGAGTACGCACACCCCGGAGCAGCTTGATGGGACGCAGGTTGACGTAATGCTGGAGCCCTCGACGAATGGGCAACATCAACCCCCACAAGGACACATGATCAGGCACTAAACGAGGATAACCAACTGCCCCAAGGAATATGGCATCGTAACCCTTGAGCACTTCAATCCCGTTGTCTGGCATCATCTTGCCCTCCTTCACGTAGTATTCGCAACCCCAGGGAAAGGTTTGGTAGGTAAGGCGATAGCCGCCATGCACCCCGGCAGCCACGTTGAGTACTCGTAGCCCGGCAGGAACGACCTCCTTTCCGATCCCGTCGCCAGGTATAACGGCCAGATGGAAATCCTTCATTGAATGTTCTCCCTCTTATAGATGATCTCTTTGGATGCAGCCTCCTTGCCAACCCTATAGCTGCTGTGAGTTCAAGGAAAAGATATCAAACCGGCGTTCGGAAACCTCCCGCAATAGAGAATAATAACGCAAGGATTAACCCTTGAATGATCCAGCCGATGATACAAACACCTATAGCGCGCGGTGTGCTTTGATAATCGAGGGCTTGCCTTACCGCAATAACCATCGCGACTAACATCCAGATTGAGGCAACGAGAAACACCAGCCACCTCAGCCCGGGGATGATACCCAAAATTCGTATCAATCCCGGGGAGCTTGAAAAGCCGATAGTTCGCAGCAGGGCACTGTGATTCGCTTCGGTCTGAGGCTCAGGAAGGAGAGCCTCACCCCAATAAAGTACGTAATGTAGGCCCAGACATACCAGCCTATAAGGGCTGTAATCGTCCCTATCGAGATCGCGCTCAATCCCGCTCTTTCAATGCTTCCTAATCCCGCTGCCACGCTGGAGAGGACAACAACTCCCATGGCCTGAGGCAGTGCCCCTTTGTCAGCCTCAACCTCCTCATACAGGCTCACATCGAGCTTGGCAGCACGAATAATCCGATCCTGAAAGCTCATCACTGGACCCCTCGAACCCATTTGCCACTGCCCAAAGGCATTCGCATCCGTCAGTGCTCTCCCTTCTTGATTAAGCGCCCCTGCTCTTCTTCAAATCGTCAATCATCTCCTTGATGATAGAAATAACAGTACCACCTGTTTCACGAGCAATACGATGGGCATCGTCAACGATTTTGGAGGCCTGGCTTTGAAGTTTTGAAGGGGCAGGCATGGGAAGGTTCATTCGGTGGTGTTGCCACATTAAATAACGGAGTGCCAGACGCTCTTCCTGGCGTCTTATGAACCCCATTGTGATATGCCCCTGTTTCCCTTTGTATCACCACGAAATTGCGGATTACCTCTCACGATCAACACCCCGCCGTGGTCTCAATAAAGCATAGCTTACATCTCCTCATCAAAACATCAACCACTTTCTTGCCAGCGACTCTGGTACCAGTGTGCTCATGGCCTGCAGGGTCTTATATTATCTGATATCTATATTCACCTGGGTCAATCGCAACATCTATTACAGTTGGACTCTGAGCTCTCAACGCCTCCTGGAGCGCAACTTCAAATTCCTGAAACGAAGAAACCCTCACGCCGTCGGCACCAAAACCCTGGGAAATCCTCGCAAAATCCACCTTTTCAAAGCCCACTCCATAACTGGGCAACCCTCTTTTTGCCTGGACACATTCAATCAAGGCCAACGAGGCATCTGAAAGAACCACCGCGATCACGGGAAGGCCAAGGCGTACAGCCGTTTCAAGATCATGGATCATCATGGAAAACCCGCCATCCCCCGCAACACAAACAACAGGCCTGCCTGGGAATTCTAACTTCGCTGCCATGGCCGCCGGGAAACCGTATCCCATTGAAGATAATCCATTTGAGATGAAGAACGTTAAAGGGAGGTAGGTCTTCCAAATCTGTCCAAACAGCAGCTTGTGTGCGCCCACATCAACGGTAACGATCGATTCAGGCGGCAATATGTCTCTCATGGTCTGAGCGATATGATAGGGGGATAGCCCCCTCTGAGAAGACCTATCCCTCGGCCTCATTGCCCTATCAAGCCTTGTCCGAAAGGAGACGAGCTCTTTCTCAGCCCACTTATGGTTAGGGGTGACCATTTGGTTTAAATCCTCTAAGATTCCATCCACCCTCCCTATCTTCTCCATATAGGGAGTGTAGTGGTCATCCTTTATGGAGGCAGTATCGATTGAGATTACTCTCTGCTCAATGTGCCAGATCTTATCCGATTCGACAGGATCAAAGCCGATTCCTACCAGCAGGTCCACTTTATCTAGTAACTCGACGAAAAGGCCATCACCTGCCATCCCCCCGGCGGTGCCGAGAAAGAGCGGGTGATCATCCGGTATAACTCCCTTTGCTTTCGGAGTGACCATGGCTGGGATTCCCGTCTTCTCTATGAAGTCCTGAATGGGTTCTTGAGTCTCTCGAGGATCTACACCGATCCCTACGATCACCACCGGATACTCGGATTTCCCTATCTCACCTGCAATCTTCCGAATATCACCCCCAGCTGCTCGTGGTTCGCCTTTCCCTTGCCAACGTTCTCCCCCTCCTGATGAGACGAGCTCTTCTTTTTTTGCGATATCGCTGGGGAGACTCATATGGACTGACCCGGGGCGAGGGGCCGTGGTGGTAGCAATGGCCTTTTTGATTAACGCCGCCGTGTCCTTCCCCGAAATCTCCCCGCTCCATTTCGTGACGGGTTTAAATAGCGCTGTCAAATTCAATCGCTGATGAGGGGAGTACTTATAGAACGAAGTTGCGAGTTGCGCGGAGAACGCGAGAACAGGGGATCTGTCTAAATAGGCATTCGCAACCCCGCTAACCAGATTGGTTGCGCCAGGCCCCACAGTTGAAGCACACACCCCCGGCCTTCTTGTAATTTGACCTGTTACATCTGCCATAAAGCCAGCGGTTGATTCATGGCGGGTCAAGATGAAATCGATCCCCACCTGCCGGCAGGCTTCAATGAGATCAAGGATTTCGCCTCCTGGCAAACCGAAAATCCTCTGCACCCCTGATTCCTTTAGTGTCGTTGCGATCGTTTCCGCACACGATGCCATACTGTCGTCCCTCTATTGCATGGTTTTGTGTCCTCAGAATTGCAATCACTATTGATGAGAGTTTTGCCTAAATGGCCTTGGGCAGGCCCTACAGATGATATACAAGGTAGCGGCCACTGGGGAAAGGGAGCCAAAGACTATCGCTCTCACACTGTGTTCTTATACTCGGTTTGCCACACGGGATCAATAACTTCCCTCAACACCTGGTCGTATGCGATTAGGCCTTCGTGATAAACTCTGTCCTCAACGGCCTCTTTAGCAGCTTCATCAGATGGGTTGATCCGATACTGGTCTTCCAAGATAGCATGAATAGCCTCATGGTGATCCCTTATAGGGCATGGAAGGATGAGATTATCCTTTTCTAATGCAGGCTTACCATAAGCGTAGTCAGACTGCCATTTCCGTATCTGCTTAAAATAGGTGGAGTAAAGTACGTCGCTAA
>JABXJZ010000151.1 GCA_013375335.1 Desulfobacterales bacterium | reverse complement strand
TCCTTGAAGTGAGGTCTTATTCGTGCCTGGGATAACAGTTCATGAAGGTTGTTAAGCGATTCCTGCAGATCTGAGCGGCCAACCACGATGCTGGAGCTTTTCTTGGTCGGTTTTGATTCCACGTGTGGCCTTTCGGCCCTTGAGGCAGTGGCTTCTTCTATTGTGAGGATTTCATCCCTATCCCCGACCCTCAAGACTACCTTGCCCCTTAAAATCTTCCTGACTACAGCACTCTGAACACTGTCACCCACCCTATAGAGACCTTGCTTCTTGTTGTTCATGTCCTCAATAACAGCCACAGCACTCTGTTCATCACCCACAACCGTTCCAAAAAGGGCTACTTTCAAGGAAGTAGGCTGCAGATCTTCGATCTCTTCTCCCCGCATCTCGTGAAGGGCCTCTTCTCCGGAGAAAAAGATACTTCTTTTGATAATTGCACCATAATGATCCAAAGGAGGCTTCCTATACCCTTTAACAACCGGTAGGCGGTGCATTACATTTCTACGGGTATCGACATCTCTAAGCTTTGCCGTGATGACCGTGTAGAACAGATTAACACCAAGAAACATAATGACGGCTAGGGCAAAGAGATTGAATATGATCTGGTAATGCCTTGACATAGTATCCCGTAAACTTAGGTGAATTTGATTTTAGGCTCTCCTATGGTCCCGTAGATAACAAAGGCAAGGGTTCCCCTTCTCAGCCCTCTCTTGAAAAGCCGCAGGGTATTCTGGAGTCCACCTGCGTCCTTGAAAAGTGATGCAAATGGCTCAAGGCTTCCTTTTAGATCGAGCGTGCTTTTCGCAAAATCCTCTTTCAAGCTTACGGTTCCCGATAGGGTGCTCTTCATCTGGGGTCCCTCTAATTCTAAACGTGTAAGGCTTATCTCTTGTTTTTTGAGGACCATATCCATCTTAACGTCATTGAAGTCGATGGACTGCAAGCTCAAGATAGGCAACAGAAGCTCAACCCGTCCGTCCAACAGTCTCAGACTCGCCTCCCCGTTGCCACCCATCAGGTCTGTCTGCTCTCCACTGTAGTAAACAGTCCCGCTCAGGATTCCATCAACCTTCCTGCCGATCAAATCCTTCAGATACCCGTAGGTCCCGATACGAATACCCTTGAGTTCAATTTCCGCATCAAAAGGACCTGATGTGCTGCTTTTTCTAAAATGGATATAACCACTTAGATTACCTCCGTAAGCCAGGCACTCAAAGCGATATTTGCCCTGCCCCCTGAAAAACGACCATGGTTCGGGGCTAATCAAAAGGCTCTCAGCCCCGAAAACCTTTCTGGCAGGCTTGTGTTGCAGTGAGACTTGGGCCTGCCCTAATCTCAAACCAAAGGGCGGCCAGGGTCTTACGCGTTCAATGGAAAGAAAGAGCGGTGTATTGAAATTACTTGCCCTGGCCTGCAGATAATCCCTCAGGGCATCTGAGGGAAAACGGCAATACAAAAAGCCAATGGCTAAGATAATGCAGTAGGAGATGTATCCAAGCCACCTCTTGTTTCTTGATATGAACTGCCTCATAACAGCAACTTCACTGTTTGTGGTGTTCGTAGAGTCTGTTGTGTTTACTGGGTGTTAACACAAGGAACTCAATAAACCCAACAAACCTAAATCTACTGAAAGGTCAATACCTGTAAGATGGCATCCAATGAGCCGGATTTCCTCTTGTTTTCGTCGATCGAGATTCGTTTGATGCTTACCGCATCATCCGGCGATTCGATCCGATAAAGATAACCAATCAGCTGTTGCAAGGTAATGGCCTCCAATTTCATCTCAACCAGGGACTCTTTGTAAGGACCGGCGCCTGTCGAGACGGACGGTTTCATATATTTGATATGGGCCTTGACGCCAGCATCACCAGCTGACTTCTCGAGAAATGAAAACAGCGTAAACCCCTTCTTTCGCCTCGCAAGGGCCTGCTGGAGGCCCTGAGTTCTTTCACGATGGCTCAAATACTCGGAGCTCAGCCTTAGAATCTCTTTTAGTCCCTCCTCCTTTGCCCTGACACCCCTCTGAAGCCTCCCTCTGGTTTCAAAGAAGGGAAAGATGAGAAACTGAAGAAACAAAAAGATCGCTACGCAAAATGCCGCTGCGGATACGAAATATTTTTCACGCCTCGCAAGTTTCATACCTTTTGTCTATTGGGTTTACTGGGTTCCTTGGGTTTCTTGTGTTTGTTGCTTCTCGAAATTTTGTTGTCGCTTCGATGTCTTCCGATTTTGCAGAAGATATGTAATTAGCCCGGAATCCAATTTGGAAACTCTTTCGGCCTGATCATAGAGCTGACGGAAGGTATCCTTCTCGATATACTTCTGATCTAAAGCTACATAAGCTTCACTTTGAACCTCGGTTGCCGAACTTTTTGAAATAAAGAGGTACTGAATAAATTCGTTGTTGGATCTCCGGGAAAAGCCCTCTGCTATGTTACTCATAGATGATACTGCTGCTCCGGTAATCTGCGCACGTAATCTGGCGTCCTTTTGAAAATCCTTGTTATCTCTTATTGCAAGATAAACCAAATTTACCAATTTACGTGCCTCCTGCCAGCAATGGAGGTCCTCAAACCTTTCAATTTTCATCTCTTATTCAGAACTAACACGATAGACTCGACAAACCCAAAAAACTCAACAAACTCCATTATCTTGCCCGCTGTAACCGTATTTCAAACCGAACCCGTTTGCCAGATCGGTCAAGGTTTGCAGAGCTAATGGTCACTGCACTGAAATATTTTGAGTGCTCCAGTCCCCTCTTAATGATATCCACGGTGTTGAATGTGTCGGTTTCTCCGTTGATCCTCACGACCTCCGGATCAACCACCATCCTGGACACTCTCACATCCTGGGATCCAGGGGACCTAACGGAGATATCCCTTAATAGGTCAAGCACCCTCCAATCCCCGCCGATTCCAGGAAGGGAAATGGCTGATTTTTTGATTTCATTTATTTCTGCCATCATCTGCTGGACTGGATCTACAATCCTTTTCACATCGGGAAGTGTTTGTCTGAATATCTCCGTCATCTGTCTATCCAGCATCCTGTAACGCTTTTTTAGGAAATAATAGTCCACCCCTAAGTCTGCAGCTAAGAGGAATAGAAGAGCTATTAAGAAGGCAGCGGCCCTTCGAATCTCGTTCATGAGCCTGAGGTGCTTTTTTCTGATCTCAAATTCACCCTTTCTAAAATTGAAGCCCAAGCCCTGCCTGTCGTCCCGGAGGGCGAGGGCAAGGGCGCTGTCCATTATAGCAGGATTCCAGAACCGAGCTATTCCTTCATCCATATGGACCCTTGTGTCCCTTATCAGATTGATGCTTTCAACCGGAATATCAAGAAATCCCTCTAAAACGCCCTCTGTATTCGGGTAAAGGCTTCCACTGCCCGTGATAAAGACCTTTTCTGGCCTGACGGGAATGTTATTCTGACTGCCAAACGCATGGAGTGTATTTTGGATACTTGTACAAAGGAGGGAAAAGAAGGGTTCAATTTCCTCAGCATTCTTGTTTTCCTCATGATTATGGGCTTGTTCATTTGATATGGACTGGGCCATGAGGCCATCACTAAAGGGAAGGGTCCTGATCAAGCTTATACGTCTTTTGAGATAAAGCACCATTGTGGTTTTCTTCAGGCCTATCTCCAAGACAAGCCCGTTGTCGGGTATCCCCGCTTGCCTTAGCAACGATGAGACCAAGGGCACACATCTGATATCCAGGATGTCGGGATCAATTCCATGGCCCTGCAGGTGGGTGAGACATTCGGAGACATACCCTCGCCTTACGGAGGCAGCGAGGATTTCACTTTGATCCGATTGGTCAACGATGGTGAAATCAACTACGAGGTCCTCAATTGGGAAGGGGACCGTTTCCTCGATGGTAAAGGCTATGGTCTGCCTGATCTTTTTCGTGTCCCTAAAAGGCATCCTGAGATTTCGATATGATACCTGTTCCGCTGGAATCGAACTGATACATGTATCGGCCTCAAGGTCAGTTTGTTCGTTCAGTGCAGTAAGTGCCTGATCCAGGCCCCCAGCTTCTTCAATCATAACCCTGCCGCACCCTGTTATGGAATAGCCTCTCAGTCCACCTTCTACCTGAACCGCTGTAATTGAATCACTATCTATGTCAATCCCGAGAATCTTTCCTGGCATTGCTACTCTACCTTCCAGCACAATATCTCGAGCGCTTTCTCCTCCCTTTCCACCACGCCCCTGATCCGCTTAGTCATTGCGCCCTTATAACCCTCTGATGTAATCTCAAAATAGGTACTTGAGGTGGTGAGCAGGGTTTCTGGGATGCTCACCTCACTCATCCCTGGGACCTTTTTGTACCAGTCTGAATCAGACAGGTCATTATCCTCGTCCTCCCGGTATGCAATCATATCCTCGACCATATCTTGATCTATCCGATCCGAAAGGGCCCCTAATACCAAGGGATCTGCTGTATTGATATTGATCTTGCCATCACCATAAGGGCTTAGGTAACGAGATATACCAGGCCTTTCACCTGAACCATAAAATAGCTCCTTAGTTATTCCCCTGACCAGCAGCAGCTCCTCGACGAATTCAAAGGGCCCATTCTTGCAAGGGTAAGGGGTTTCCAATGCCTCATAGTAGGTGGTTTCCGTACCAAACCGGGTAGTCTCACTGTCCGGGTCGATCCAGTCCTTTATGGCATCCACAATGTTCTCCACCTCTTGAGGATCAAGGCCAAATTCCGGTGAGTTCAGGAACCGCGTA
>JABXJZ010000486.1 GCA_013375335.1 Desulfobacterales bacterium | reverse complement strand
TGCACGGCGAATATGGAGAACCCCACTCCGCCCAGGACTATGGGGCAGGTACAGAAATCGCTTATCTTATTTATAATTTCCCGGCTCTTCCGGAGACAAAAGTCCTGGCTTGCAAAATAGGAGTCATCCACATTACGCAAACTAACACCGATAAACAGGTAGTCGTCATCTACAGCATGCTCGATCCCTTTATCTACCTCATCAGAGAGCCCTAGGTCTAATAGGTTTACCTCAAATCCGGCATGGTGCAGCTTACTGTGTAGGTAATCGAGACCAACCGGTGCAACCGGTGGTTTCATTGTGTTGGGGTTCACCAGTAGGATCTTTCGGCTCATATCGCTGACGCCCGCTCTGCCACTGAGCTAACCCCACAATCATGGCTGGCTTTCGGTACGCGGGAAAATTAGACCTCGATAATAGCTGTCTGGATGATGTTTTCGTGTTCCCTGAGTGCCCGGAGGGCCTCGGGCGGTACCGGATCGTCCACGGTAGCTAGGCAAATGGCCATGTCTTTGTCGCCAGCCCGGCTCACGTGCATGTCGGTTATATTCACCTGGAACCTACCCAACGTTGTTCCAATAAAGCCGAGCACCCCGGGCCGGTCATAATTAGAATTAGTGATGAGCAACATACGCCCCTGCAGGCGCACCTCCATGCGATATTCGTCGATCTGTACAATGCGGCATTCCGGCTCGGGAAACACCGTGCCGGCTACCTGAAATTCTCCCTTATCCGTGATTGCGCTCAGGGTAATAAGGCCCGTATAGCCTCTCACCTCGGAGGTGGTGGCCATATCAACCTCGATCCCTCGGCTGGCCATGATTACCGGTGCATTCACCATGTTAACCTCCTCTGTCAGGGCCCATTCCAGAAATCCTTTTTGTGCAGCATTGGTCACCGGCGCCAGTTCCAGATCCCGAAGATCGCCCCCGTAGGTGACGCGCAGACGCTTCACATTTCCCTGGAAATACTGGGAGAGAAACCGACCCAGCCGTTCGGCCAGGAGGATATACGGCCGGATGCGTTCAATAACCTGGGGGCTTATGGATGGCATGTTCACCGCGTTCTTGACCACTCCGTTGAGGAGGTAATCAACCATCTGCTCGGCAATGGCCGTGGATACATTGATCTGGGCTTGTTCACTGGAGGCACCCAGGTGGGGGGTGGCGATGATCTGGGGCAGGGTAAGCAGCGGGCTGTCACCCGGCGGCTCTTTGGAGAAGACATCAAGGGCAGCGCCTGCCACTTTCCCCTCCTTGATGGCATCATAGAGGGCGGCCTCGTCAATAATCCCGCCTCTGGCAGAGTTGATGATGCGCATCCCCGGCTTCATCTTTTTGAAGGCAGCCGCATCCAGCAAGCCCCT
>JABXJZ010000150.1 GCA_013375335.1 Desulfobacterales bacterium | reverse complement strand
ACCGCATCCCCTCATTGTAGAGAATCTGCTGACCTGCCATGCCGAGGGGGCATATTGCTCCCTGGTTTACTGGATAATCCTTCCTGCCCTCTATCTTTACCACTCTGCTGCCAACCTTCCTGACTTCAATGCCGCATGCACCGGGGCAGAGGGTGCACACAGATCTGATAGTAGAAAAACGCCCCCTAGCCGGCACTGGCACCCAGGACCAGTTCTGGGTCCATATGGCTATATCATCGATCAGCTTCCAGGGGAGGGGGGACAATAGCGTTCCCCCCAAGCCTCCCACGGCGAATTTGATGAAATTCCTTCTGGTAAACTCCATGCTCTCTATCCCTACTTATGACATACAAAACAGGCGTTGTTGTGCTCTTTTCCTCTTTGCCTATGGCACTCAGCGCAATCACCCATTTTCATCCTATCCCAGGTATTTCTCTTGTATCCGGCGATATCTCTTCCCCAGATATCGACGCTGTAATGTGTTATCCTGTTAACCTTGTAGACAGGCGGGGTTACTCTTGTGGCAAAATCTCCATGGCAGACCCTGCATCTAATTTGAGCCATCCTTACATGGGCAATGTGTGGAAAATAGACGCACTCTGGTTGCCGTGAGTAGACTAGCCAGGGGATTTCATTACCAGGGCAAATATACTCAGTAAAAAGCTTCACCTCTTCCTGACTCTCACCTAAGGGGGTTTTTGGGTCCCCATGGCACTCCATGCACGTTTCGATCTTGGGGATACCAGAAAATGTCCCATCATCGTAGAAGAAGTGGCAGTCCTCGCATTGCAATCCAACGGTTGATTCCGGGCCATGTCTGGCATGACTGAAGTTCAGCGGCTGGCCCACTTTCGAGTAAAGAATAAGGGGAAAGACCACCCATCCAACAATAACGGCACCAATTAAACCAGATAAGAAGAATATCCACCCGTCCTTCGTAACTTTCTTCACCTGTCTTGAACCGGCTTCCATTTGGCCCCTTTTCTGATCACTGATCAGTTTCGCAAGAGACATTGCCGCCTCAGGTCGTAACTACACACATCCTGCAGGCGGCTGAGGGTCAATGCACATACAAAGCCCGCGAGGAGCGATGCTGATCAAGAGAGGATATGGTATAGGTCCACTTTGATAAATCGATCATAGCATCTGCTCTTTACTCTCTTTTCTCTTTGAGACGACTGTAACGCGGGGGGTTTTGCTAATCGGGTTCTCGTCGACAAATACGGGACACTGGTAGACTGCGCTGATAGTGTCAGCGGTTATCACCTCGGCGGGCTCACCTACTTTGTAGATACTTCCCTTATTCAAAAGGAGCATCCGTTGGCAGTACTGAGCAGCCAAACTGATATCATGAGAAACGATAACCACGCTGAGCCCCTGGGTACGACTCAAAGTTGAAATCAGCTCGAATATCTCCACCTTGTGCCGTATATCAAGGAAGGATGTTGGCTCATCCAAGAGGATTATCTGGGCCTTCTGGGTCAATGCCCTGGCAATCAGCACCCGCTGCTTCTCCCCTCCTGACAACTCATGGATGGAACGAGGTGCCAGATCAAGTGTACCGGTGAGCTCCATAGAGTGTTGGGCTATCTCCTGATCCTCTTTTCCCTCAAAGGGGAAGGGGCCCAAATGGGGAAAACGACCCATCAATACAACCTCAAAGGCCGAAAAGGGGAAGCGGAAGTTTGATTCCTGGGGCACCATGGCGATCCGCCTGGCAATATCCCCTCTTGTGTATTCGGATAATGGTCTATTCAGGAGCAAGATCTCCCCCTTCTGTACCTTGAGAAGGCCATCCATGATCTTTAACAAGGTACTCTTGCCTGAACCATTTGGGCCTATCATGCCCACGATCTCACCCTCTTTCAGCTCAAGATCGATCCCTTCAAGGCACCACTGGCTGTCATACCTAAAGGAGACGCCCTTAAGGATCAACTCTGAGTCCACTGGCTACCTCTCTGTCTTAAAAGATAGATAAAGAAAGGAGCCCCTAAAAAGGCGGTTATGACTCCTACCGGCAATTCACTGGGAGATAGGATTGTCCGTGCAAAGGTATCTGCGGCTATTAAGAAAACGGCTCCTCCAAGGGCAGCTGCTGGCATCAAGAGCCTGTGATCAGCTCCAAGAACCATCCTCATGAGGTGCGGCACGATGAGACCGACAAAACCTATTATTCCGGAAAAAGATACAACTAGACCAGTCATTAGCGATATCCCAAGGAATGATATCCACTTTAACAACTCTACCTCGACGCCCATCTGAAGGGCAGACTCCTCTCCCCCTACGATAAGATTGAGGTGGCGAGAAAAGAAATAGATGATACCTGAGACAGCCAAGATGACTGGAAGACCTATTGATAACTGAACGTATCTGCTCTGTGAAAGGTCGCCGTAAAGCCAGAAAAGCATGGAATGAAGCCTGCTGCCACCTGTTGTGGAGAGGAAAAACATTATGACAGCTGTGAAAAAGGCATTAATGATGACCCCAGTCAGGAGCAACGTAGATGATTCCAGCCCTCCATGACGACCGGCTATGCCCATCACCAGGAGGATAGTAAACATGGCGCCCATAAAGGAGAGCAGGGGCACCCCCAGGTTGAACCCAAGGCCTAAGACGATTCCAATAATCGTACCTACTGCGGCACCACTTGAGATGCCAAGTATAAAGGGCTCTGCCAAGGGGTTTCTCAGGAGGGCTTGAAATACAACCCCTCCAAACGCGAGTGTAAAACCAACGAGGCCGGCGAGCAAGATCCTCGGCAATCGTATCTTAAACAGAATCATCCATGCCGTCTGGTCAACTGATCTAGAGCCGGTGACCCACGTAAGAGCATCCTTTAGGGAAATCCCGGCAGGCCCCAAACATAATGAGAAAAGGATCATCCCAAGCAGTATACCGGATAAGACGAGCCCTGTAGTCATGACCCGTACGGGGGTTACCCTGTAATACTCACTGCCTCTCATGCCCTTCTATCTCTGGATGTATTAATCTAGCCATCTCCTCTAGGCCGCTCACTATTCTTGGGGCAGGCCTGTCTATCAGGTCTGAATCTATGAGATAAACATGCCCCTTTTGCACGGCTGGTAACGTCGGCCACTCGAGCCATTCCATTCTGGCCTTCTCATGCTGCCCTCCCCTTTCCATTGATGAGATGATTATGACATCCGGCTTTCCCGCTATTACTGCTTCGATATTCAGCTTCGGATAGGTAATGGGCTGGTCCCCGGTCATATTCGTCCCGCCGGCTAGTTGGATGATATTATGGTGGATGGTATTCTGATTTACGCTCATAAGTGGCCTCGTGTTTATCAGCAAGAGTACTCGCGGCCTTCCCTTATCCTTTACTGCTTCCAAGACCCTTACGACCCTTTCTCTTAGATCACTAACCAGCGTTTTGGCCCTCTCCGGTACGCCACAGATCTCTCCCAATCTCTCCATGGTATCCAAGACCTGATTTATCGTTCGAGGGTTGATAACATAGACCTGAATGCCGGCTTGTTCGAGCATTTCAACATCCCCTCTCATGTTCCCATCAACCGTAGCAATTACCAGATCAGGACTGAGGGCTATCACCTTTTCGACATTGATATTCGTATAGACACCCACCTTTGACTTCTTCCGGGCTTCCTTGGGAAAATAGCTAAATCGGGTAACCCCCACAAGCCTGTCTCCTAACCCGACGAAATAGATCATCTCCGTAATACTCGGCGCTAAGGAGACAATCCTCATAGGATTAGAGCGCAGAACTACATCCCTGCCCAAAGAATCGCCGAACACGGCTGCATGGGAGGGTACAGGCGAAAAAGACATGAGAATAATCAAGAATATCGTGGTCAGCAGCGAATTCGTCATCTGGCATTCATTTGAAGTTCGAGCTTTGTCAGATCTCTTGACCGGCATAATCCAAAAAAAATCCCTAAATCCAGATGGATTTAAGGACTGCACCCTGTTTCCTTGATCCTTAAATAGCCAGCTCACACCGTCGTGGCAGGTCTTCTGACTCTCCCGACCCCCTGGCTCGCCTTCCCAATCCCGTGAACGTAAGATCAGTGACTTTAACCCCAATAAGGGTATGCCAGGGAGGTAGCTTCCCCGATCAATAGATCGGGGTCGAGATTACAGCGGCGGGACCGTTCCCGCTTTCAACGAGATTCCCTTTTAAACCATTTCGGTACCACCGATGGTAGGTCATAGATTGAGAAGTCTTGCCCCTCATTCATAAGGAAAATGGGTTAGATGAATAACTTACCTGTGACGTAGCCTATTGTAATTCCCGTGGAGCTACCTCGCAATATTGTAACTTCTCATCTTCTTTCGGAGTCTCTTAGCAGCCTTCGCCTGCTTCTTTTTCCTCTGTACACTCGGCTTGTCATAAAACCTTCGTTCCTTGATCTCAGAGAAGAAACCCTCCTTTGAAAGCTTTCTCTTCAGATCCCTAATGGCCTTCTCTATTTGATTATTATATACGACTACCTTCATAGATTAATCCCGCTGGCCAAGCACTCGAATCACTCCCCTTTCCGAGCCTCAGCCCCTCTCACAGCTCACCTCCTTTTTCAGAAATGCATCCCCGCGGAGATTCTATCGGTCTCTTTTCCCCCCTTTTAGCCTATAGCGAACAAATGTGGGATTATATAGGTGATTCAATAATTGTCAATACTTTTATCTTCTGGAGTTTCCTTAATCTTTGGAGAAAACCGTTGTCCTTGAGCGTAAATTGCTGGAGAGGTGGGGTACCCATCGAGG
>JABXJZ010000149.1 GCA_013375335.1 Desulfobacterales bacterium | reverse complement strand
GTCTGATACCTTTCCTTTTAGCAACAAACACACGAGGAAAAACAACAAACAGAGGAGCAAAAACACGGCCAGAAAGACAAGAGCAGCGCATAGTTGTTAAAAAGGTAGCTATTCAGAAACGGTACAAGGATCAAGATGGAAACCGCCAACATACTAACAGCTTTGGACTTAATGACCTTCCAAAACTAGTATTAGTGGCAACAAAAGCATATGATTATTTGATAGTGAAGAAAGAAGGAGAGGGGTCTCATGGATATAATAGATTCCCTCAGGGTTAGTGAACTATGTATGATGTATCATAGATCTTCTGTGTAGATTCATCAAAGCTGAGAGATACGTACTAGTAAAATTCAGGGGAGAAAAACTGATTGCGCTTTTGATTCCCTTTGCATATTATCAGTAAAACTGTAGGGTATAGAAAGTAATGGGTAAATTTCGATTGTAGGAATCAACCTGAATACTTGTCGCTCTATTTGATGAGACAAGAGGGGCGACGGATTATTGCAGGGAACAAACACACCCCCAGAAACGTTTTTCCTTTCCGTGCAGCAGACACCATCTAAGAAAAACCAGTACGGGAATGCTTTTATAAATAGACAAAATTCTTCTAAAGAGCGATTTACCTGAGAGAGTATAAACCCCGAGGGAGGCCTGACATGTTCAGAGTAATTCTGTTGACGTTAGCTTTCATGACGTTTGTCTCGGAAGGGGTGAGCGCCCAAGAACTCTTTTTGGGGCGTTTTGAAGGAAGCCCAATCAAAATCAACCAGCTAGAACAGTACCTTACCATGGACCTGGCCATGGTCTCCCGGCCCCAAATGGCCGAGAACGACTTCTGGAAGAGAGTCTTTCTGAACAGGGAAGATTTCGGCCTTTGTAAGCTCACGGCCACCTATGGAAAAGACCCAAGTCGAAGCAGGACTATAACACCTTTTTCCTACAAAAAAATCAGTAGGGATAACTATGTCTACGAATCCATCGGGGTCTCAGAGGATATCAGCTATCCGATTCTTCCACCGATCGTCTTTCCTTTTAGGGGGTCGATTTCCTTGGACGTGAGCATTTGCAACTGGGAAGGAAGCGAGAACAATGCAGCCGTCCAGAAGATTGTGGAAAAGCTAACGACCATCCCCTCAGCGGCCACGCAAAGGCTTGACGCGGTTCTAATCGCGCTTGATGTTCTTGATGATCTTTTCCCGCCGCAGAACAAGCAGGAAATCTTAAAGACCAGCATCGAACTGGAGGAGATCACTAGGAACGATCTGGTCATATGCTCTAAGGCTGAGGGGAGGCAGAAAGAGCTACTGAAGATCAGGTTTGGCGTCGAGGACGCCGTCTTTTCAAATTTCGACTTCGAAACCCCTACGGAATCCGAGCCGTTTTATGACTTGGAAGTCTGGAGAAAAGCAATTCAAGAGGCTGCGGAGGAAGCGAAACGTAAGAATGATCCTGGACCTCTAAAGTCCGTCATGCTCGCCTTCTCAGACTACACTTCAAAACTGCCACTGGTGGAGAAGGACAAGAGCCTTTTTATTGCGGGCGCCTTGCACACTTGGATCCCGAACTACGTGGAAAATTGCAATGCGAATTACTGCTTCAAGGCTGCGAGCTTCCAGCAGATTCCGGCGGGGGATCTCAAACACGTGCGCAAGACGAAATGGGACTTTGCAGGCGTCGATTGCGATACCCAAGCATGCATAGATTTCAACGACTTCGTCCAGAAAGCTCGCACCATCCAGGGCCGTGAAGTGGCGATCAAGTACCTTAACGAACGGCTGGACATCTTTGTGGACCAACAGAGAAAAGCCAGATTAACCCCTGATCAGTTCAAGGAGACTCTGGTCATAACTAAAGCGAACTATTTTGAGGCAAATACTGGTGGAAACGAAATTGAATACGTCTTCGAACCGGGGAACATCTACCTTGAATTGGCTGACGAAGAATACTATAATAATGAAGTTAAATTTTATCAGACCTTCGTAGAAGGTAGAAACATCATTACACGCGTCGAGATTGAGTCACAGCGATAGGATTCTGCTAGACTTCCCAACCTTTCATCAAAATCTCTCCCACTCATACCATTCCTTCAGATGAGGCTCAGTAGCCCAGTTATCTGCTGTTGCCTTATCTCCCACATGCCCTCGGGTTTGGAATTATAAGACCTTGATTTCTTCCCGATTGCTTCAGAGGCAGTATTCCTATAAGGCTCAGCTGGATCCTTTCTTCCTAATAATTCTGCAGCAAAACTCACAAAGGCAGCATTCACTGAATTTGAGGCTGTAAACACTGTCTCTGGCATTAGCATCGTTATTTGATGAGACACTCATGTAAGGGACTTAAAATCAACTAGCGGGAAGGTGATAGAGGCGGGTAACTATTAGGAAATTCAATTTTTTTCAATAATCAGCCAACCGTTAATCCTACCTGTTCATACCTATGAATACCGATTTTTACCTTTCTTTCACCCCTACAGTGCTTTCGTGGAGATGGAGAGGTGTGATGATTCAGGCAGGAAAAAAAGTGACTCTGGATTAGCGGTCTTGAGGCATTTTCGGAGGAGCCCTTATTAACCTGGTGAGGAGCTGGATTAGCATAGCGCTCCCTCTGTGTTCCGAGGAACACCAAAAGTATCCCTTCCACAAAGTAAAAAAAGGCCTTCAGCGGACACAGTCATGGTGCCCATTGAAGGTCTTTGAGAGCCTTTCCGATTACCTGCCCTCTATTTCTTCCCGCTTGAGCGGTTCACTAGAGCGGACTTAGGGTAATCAAAAAAGTTGACGTCTAAAGTAGTCCCCTCTGGGACGGTGATGAACCCAGCGATATCTGCTTCAGGCATTACTGCGGTCTTGGTCTCGGCATATCTCGGGGTTGTTTCGTTACTGAAGCTTTGCTCGAAAGTGAAGGGAGAAACGAGATTAGCAGTCAAATGCTCCTTAAAGTCAATTCCAATCACAAAGCTGAAGTCTGCGAAGCGGCTGGGTTCATTCGAAGAGCTTCCGGATCTCCGCAGTCAAACTGGTGTTCAGCTTGGTTCTGACCTGCTCTGGATCAAACCCCACCTTTTTGTCTTTGGGTGCGTTGTCGATGGTGGTTAAGTCTTTACCTTGGGCCCCTTAGAGTAGTAGAGCAGACATATTGCGGTGGAGTTTTACAGAAGCATCGGGCCACCCGCAGTGAAAGCACTGCCAGCCAGTTCCTTCTACGAACTTCATTTGTCTATGACATCTGGGACAAGTCATGATCATTACGGTAGAAGCCTCAAATAAGCTGGCTTCGGAGTTTAAACTCATAGGTAGACGCTGTCTCAATAGTAGTTCTGCCTTTTTCGTTGATTAACTTTGAATGCCCGATGATTGGACAGAGAATTTCCCCCTTCAGATATACCTGGACGATTCCCATTGAAACCCCCTTTTCATTAAGCAAATCCGGGAAATATTGCGGGAATCCGTAACAATGAAAAATTGCAGGTTGCTTGCCATATTGCATATCTTGAGTCTGCTATCCAAAATTCCTTAGGGTAATTTCCAAACAACGGACCCCTTTATCGGCCATCTGGCGTTGCAACAGGATAGGGCTTTGATAGGTACCCTGAACAATGCGCCCTGCTCCCGTATCCGCATTATTGGAGACTAACAACGTGATGTGGCGTTTCAGTCGAAAAATGCGCGAGATAGGCGTAGACAGGCGGGATAGGACTTTTTCAACGACAGAGGGTCTAAGTTGTACATTCTTCGTCAACTCATTGTAGAGATGAATGATGTCATAAGTAGCATAGCTCCTGGTTTTACCCGGAATGGAAGCGGGATTTTGAAGCAGCTTTTTACCACGTCGAACAATATAACGGAGTGGATTGCTCAGTGCGCGGGGGAGATCATTGCGTATAAGCAGGGTCTCGTACTCGTTAACGGTCAGGGCAGCATGGCGTTCCTCTTGGGCAAGACCTATATCGATGAGGCCTTTGTCAATGCCGTAAGAATCCACCAAGTCCTTCAGATGCAAAAAGAGCCCATAGCGCGGGTCCTTGAGGTTAAAAGCATTGATGGGATGCTCTCCTGCTGCAGGAATAAAAAACCTGCCATGATATACGATCTCTTCGTTGTTATAGGCCAGAATTGTTGTTCGGCGATTTCGGCGATGATGCTTATAGACCCCGTCCAGGTCGATAAAATAAATCGGTAGTTTCGGTCCATTGACGTAGGTAACACAGTTTTTCAGGCCAGCACTCATGAAGGTCAGGTGGGAGTCAGCATTGACCGATTCTCGTTCCTTTTCACTTTCACTCAGCTCCTCCCTCAACTCCGTAGAGTCGTGGAGATACCCTGCATTTGGCGGGAATAACTTTTGATAGATCCTGATAAACTGCTTAAGTCGTTTCTCGCTATAGTGGAGTTTAGCGCAGAGCTGCTGCTCTAGATATCCGGCCGTAGTATGGAAGGAACAGCAAGTAATCTTACGGTAGTCCTTTAATAAATCGCCGTATTCATGACTGATCTTAGCGGCAACGTCAGCGATATCGAATCGTGATCTTGGGGTCAGGCCTAGGGTGATTTGTGCGGGTCGAATGGACATCCTTTCTCCTTAAGCAGCTTATTGTATATGGCTTTGAGTTCTATTGCGTCAAATCCGTCTCTGAGGTGAACCATTATTGGTACCCCAAGAGGGAAATAAGCTCGAGACTCCCAACAGCAAAGGTCGCTCCTTTTAGAAAAGCATTTCAGTTGTAGCCTGCAAATAGGAAACGCAGGTCCC
>JABXJZ010000148.1 GCA_013375335.1 Desulfobacterales bacterium | reverse complement strand
CCGTTCCTTTACGTTGACCGCAGCATTGGCGAGCTAATGAAGGCAAAAGGAGAAATCGAGGAATTACCTCCTGTGCCGGAAGAATATAATTTTGAGGTTGATTGGGCGATTGAGGAAGGGGATAAAATAGATCTGGGAACCGGGATTGTATGGACGGTTTACCACACGCCTGGTCACTCCCCCTGCCATATGTCTTTGTTTGAGGAAAAAGAGCGTACGCTGGTTATAGGAGATGCTACTGGGTTCTATAGTCCGGAAAAGGACGTCTTTTGGCCCAACTACTTCCAATCCCTTGAAGAATACTGCAATACAATACGAAAACTGGCTACGCTGCCTGCCCAGCGCGGAGCCCTTAGCCATAACTGCGTTATTGAAGGGAATGTGCGACAGCACTTGGAAAAAGCACTTAAGGCAACCGAGCGTTACCATAGGGAGATAATGGAGAGGATAGGTGCCGGCGAGGATGTTAAGGAAATCGCTAGGAAAAAAGCTGAGTGGGTGGACAGCTTAACTGATATCCAGCCCTTTGAGGTGATGTTTAATCTGAGCAAGCTTCTGATTAAGTGTTCCCAGAGAGATGCCGATAAGCCCAACTTATTTGCCCCCACTCAAAAAACATAAGAGATGATGATCCCCAAGCCCAGTGTGTCACCATCTAGAAGCAATCCGTAGCGTGAAAAAGAATGAATGTATATGCGGTGGGGATTGATATTGGCTCTGCCTTTTCAAAAGGGGTAATCATTGATGATCGAAAGGTGCTTTGGTCCTCTGTTACTCCATCTCGAGGGGATTACAAGCTCACTGGTAACAATCTGAGGGATGAGCTGCTTACCAGGACAGGGCTGTCGCCGAAGGATATTGGCTTTATTGTTGCTACCGGGTCTGGTGCGAAAACGGTGGGCTTTGCGGATGCTGTGAGAACAGACATATCCTGCCACGCAAAGGGGATTTATTCTCTCTTCCCATCAGTAAGAACAATCGTTGATATTGGTGATCTCTACAGCAAGGCTTTCCGAATTGATGAAAACGGAAACCTGCTGAGATTCTTGCTGAGCGGTAAGTGCGCCGGGGGGAGCGCGCGAGTATTAAAGGTGATCGCAAAAGTACTGCAGGTGAAGATTGAAGATTTGGGGGCGTTATCCTTAAAGTCGAACAAGAGAGTTGATTTCAACACGAACTGTGCTGTTTTTGCCGAGTCCGAAGCGGTATGCAGAATAGCTGAGGGGGCAGCAAAGGAGGACCTGCTTGCCGGGATCCATAGGGCCTTGGCAGCGCAGCTCAATGGCCTGGCAGAGAGGGTAGGAGTGAAAAAAGATTACGCTGTGGCCGGAGGCGGAGCAAAAGATGAAGGTCTGGTAAGGGCGCTGGAAGAGGTGACCGGTTATCCTATTATTGTACCACCTGAGCCTCAACTGACTGCTGCTCTTGGTGCGGCGATTATGGCCAGGGAAGCGGTGAAGCTCTAACTTCCTTAGTTGGGACCAGCTCTAAGACCGAACTCGTTTTGAGGGACTGCCTCGAAAGTAATTAAATTTACAAACGGAGATACCCTTGATGAACGAAAAGAACAGTAACAGCATGGCTAGGGTTGAACGATATTACCAGGACTATGGACTAAGGGCGAGGGAACTGAAGGAAGAGGGGAAACGGTTCATTGGTTACTTCTGTTCTTTTGTGCCGGTGGAGATCATCAATGCAGCGGGCTTCTTCCCTTTTCGTCTACGGGGTGACGTGCATGAGCCGATTACCAAGGGAGATACCCAGTTAGAGACCATCGCATGCCCATTCATGCGCAGTTGCTTCGACCTCTCACTGAAAGGAATGTATGATTTCTGTGAAGGTCTCGTTATTCCCCATGCCTGTGACAGCATGACCAGGACATACAGCGTGTGGAGGTATTCGTTGGGATTACCCTATTCCCACTTTATAAATATCCCCCATGGCGTAAGCGAACCGGCACTTGAATTTTTTAAGGCTGAGCTCAATACTTTTAGGAAAAGCCTGGGCAGGTATGCGGGAAGAGACATACCGGACGGTGATCTTGTTGAGGCCATAGAGTTATATAATAAGAACCGAAAGAAGGCGAGAGCTTTGTATGAGCTGAGAAAAGCTGACCCGCCGCTTATCTCTGGTTCAGAGGCAAGCAGGGTACTCACCGTTGCCATGAGTCTGCCTGTTACCGAGGCCAATGCATTATTCGACGACGTCTTAGCAGCACTCCGGGATAGAGAAGTATCTCCTTTGCAAAAGGCACCACGCATAATGGTTGACGGCGCCTGCATCGACAATATCGATGTTTTCAAACTCATTGAGGATAGCGGAGCGAATGTGGTTGCTGATAACCTTTGCATAGGCACCCGGGATTACTGGCTGCATGTGAGCACTGAGGGGGATCCCATGGATGCGCTCAGTCGTCGATACCTGGATAAACTCAATTGCCCCAGAACTTATCGGGATAAAGTCGGAGAGACCTATGAGGAAGATCTTGAATCACGATTTGGTACCATGGGGGCGTTAAGCAGGGAATTCAAGGTGGATGGCGTTATCCTCTATGTCTACAAGTACTGCGACCCCTTCGGTTTTGAGGTCCCTGCACGGAAGGCATACTTGGACTCCCTGAACATTCCAGTCCTCTACCTAGAGGATGAATACTCAGCAGGTACTATCGGCCGATTACGAACAAGGATTCAGGCATTCCTCGAGATGATCGGATAACAATCATGTCAGTTGTGCATTGTCAGTTGTCCGTGAGAAAACGTTGAACGACAGGGAGGTTTTGGCAAATGGCTGAGGAAGAAAAAAGGGAGAAAAGAGAGAAAAGAAGGACTGCAACCAAGGCTGCTGCGATGATCGGGCCCATGGTAAAGGAGTTTATTGGCGCCACGCATCGGGCCAAGCAAGAAGGAAAGAAGCTCGCGTTTACGTTTATTTGTTGTTTTTACGAGGAGATCATAAGAGCAATGGATATTGTCCCTGTGTGGACTGAAAACTTTGCGGGCATCTGCGGGGCAAAGCGAGATGCGGAGCGCTTCTTAGCGCGGGCCGAGTCCTTAGACTTCTCCCGCTCTCTTTGTACGTATGCCCTGTGTGGTATCGGATTTGACCAGTGGCGAGAGGAGTTGGGGGAGATGCCTCCTGATCCTCCTTGGGGAGGACAGCCAAGACCTGATTTTATGCTCTCCAGCGGGCAAATCCTGTGTGATCCGAGAAACAAGTGGTACCAGGCTGTGCAGCAGTTTATGCCCGACGTTCCTATTTACCATCTGGGCATGCCCTGGCCCCTTTATGAAGATGACATTGAGGTTTCCGAAGTTGAGGACTATTACATCAAGTATATTGTTTCGGAGTTACGGGGACTGATCAAATTCTTGGAAAGGCAAACCCAGAGGAAAATGGACTATGATCGGCTGAGTGAACTGGTTGACCTCAGTGAGAGGACCTGGAATCTAATCTGGGAGACCTATGAACTGAGGAGGGCAGTGCCCACTCCGATGGGTACTGGAGACGCGATGAACACCATGGTGCCTTTGGTATTTATGATGGCAACCCAGGAAGGGTATCACTTCTTTGTGGAGCTCAACAAGGAGCTTAAGGAAAAGATCGCCAGGAAAGAAGGCGTTATCGAAGATGAAAAATACCGGCTCATTTGGGGTGGGGGGTTACCCTCGTGGTTTGCCCTTAAGGACTTCAATTACTTTAACAGTAAGGGAGCGGTCTTTCCGGTGGAGACCACCTACCGTTTGATCGAACCTATGTATCGCCTCAACATCCCGGAAACCAACGATCCTCTTGAGCGATTGGCATACAGGTGGTTCCGGTACTGGACCTACTGGTATGACAAGGCGAAAAAAAGACCTGGGTCTGAGCCGGATGTGGAACGGTTGATCCAGTATATCGAAGACTACAAAATTGATGGGGTGGTAATGCATGAGGCATTCTCCTGTAGGACCTGGCATCTTGGCCTTATCTGGCAACTCAACCAGCTAAATAAGATCTACAAGCCGATCCCGGTCCTCGTGTTGGGACCAAACGGAAAGAAGAGGGAAGAAAAGAGAGAGCTGCCCTCTTTGATTTTGGAAAGCGATATCGTTGATATAAGCTCTTACTCTGAGGTGGATACAAGAAACCAGATTGATGCGTTTATCGAGACCCTGGACTCAGTTAAGAAGCAGGGGGTGTAACGACCAATCAAGAATGACAGATTATTTTGCCGGGATTGATATCGGCTCTACCATGACCAAGGTGGTGATCATGAAAGAGGGGATCATCTCCTCGGTAATAGGACCTACCGGTGCGGAACAACGAAGGTTAGCTCATCGGGTAATGGAGAGAGGATTAGAGGAGGCTAACCTTTCCTTTTCATCCATTACCTACCTTGTGGCCACTGGCTACGGGAGGCTTAATGTTCCCTTTGCAGACAAGCAGGTAACGGAGATAAGCTGTCATGCCAAGGGGGCGGCATTTCTCTTTCCAGAGGCAAAAACCGTAATAGACATTGGAGGGCAGGACAGCAAGGCCATTAATATTGAGAACGGCAGGCCGGTTGATTTTGTGATGAATGACAAGTGTGCTGCTGGCAGTGGGCGATTCTTGGAGATTATTGCGGATGGGTTGGGGATCACACTTGGGGAGATGGCCGAATTGTCATTGAAGAGCAATCATCCTATAAAAATAGGGAACCTCTGTACGGTCTTTGCTGAGCAAGAAGTAGTGGGGAACTTAGCTGAGGGTGCTCCTCTTACTGATCTAATTGCCGGCATTCATG
>JABXJZ010000485.1 GCA_013375335.1 Desulfobacterales bacterium | reverse complement strand
TGACCCCCCCCAATACTGGTGGCCTATTTCGTGGGCTACGATCCAATGAGCGAAGGATTCCGCCCTATCACCCAATTTGTCCAAATCGTGAATGGCAACTACATTCGAAGTGACGGGCCAACCTCCTGTTGGCTCCTTATGACCAGGCATCACACTCAACTTATTCTGCGGGTAGAAGCCAAATTCCTCACGGTAAAAGATGATAGCATCGCATGCAGAGTCCAATAAAGGGCGTCCCCACCGCTTGGTCTCAGGCAAATAATATGATTTTACCACTACGTCCGCTGCTCTATCCTCGACCATGCCAAGATGATCACTGGTTATGAGACCGAAATCTCTCACTTTCTCAGCCTTTAACTCGTATCTTGTCCGGTGATCCGTTAGCGATTCAGTACCAGTTTCTAAGCCCGTCGAGATTAGGACTTGGTCCGCTGGAATGATAACTGTGACTTTGTAATCATCGAAAGTCATCTTATCCGCTTGGATTTTGGGGTGCCAATCACCTATGAGAAAAAATGTGTCTCGCCGTGGCTCTGGAAGCCTTCCGTTGAAAGCACACTCAAGCGTGATCCCATCTTCGGCTCGCGCCGAGTCGGGGAGTTCAAAGAAAAACTGTTTTTCATCTTCAAGGCTTGTCGCTTTCGTTGGGACCAGATTGACGGTATCTCCCCCAGTTGACACCATTAACCTTGAGCGCCCCTTTACGCCTGGAAGACTGAAACCTAAGAGAAGCCCTTTTCGAAGTCTTGAGATCCTATTTGTGAAAGATATTCTCTCGAAGCCTGTGACTTGTCTATTCGCGAAATCCAAAGTCACATTTATGCAATATTTGCCCACCATTCGCCTGCACCTGCCGCTAACACCATTAGAAACGCAATTGAGCTTCATTGCAGCTATTTATAGATGAATATTAAGAATGTTATGTATACCAGAATTTTCATGGTCTGAATGTGTTGAAAAGAGATCTATAGTTGTAAACGGATGTGAGACTGAATGGTCAATTCTCGAGAGAGGGCTCTCTCAGCTCTTCATCTTGAAGAAGCTGATCGAACGCCAATGTTTGAACTTCTCATAAATTCTCCTGTTGGTGAGAGAATCCTCGGAAGAACTACGATTTATGGAAATAAGCTGGCCTCTGTTGAGCTACTGATCAAAGGCGAACGCGATAGGCTTGTAATCAACTCCATACGAGATCAGATTGAGCTTTATCAGAAGCTGAATCTGGATATTCTAACGGTTGGGCTGTGCGTAGCTGAGAAGTACATACCCCCAAGAAGGATAGGACCAAACAAGTTCTTGTACAGGACTTACCGCGCGGTTCCGGGGGAACTATACGTCTCTGAAGGATTCTACTCAAAAGTCCGCTACAAACCGGAAAGTGATATGA
>JABXJZ010000484.1 GCA_013375335.1 Desulfobacterales bacterium | reverse complement strand
TAGATGCAATTCCAGATCATGATATTTTTCAGGTCTTAACACTGGCTGGGCAGAAGGCGGATTTAGACAAGTCGACGGGAGTTCGAATCTCCCCAGGGCTATAAACTCGCGCGCGCATGTGCAGGTTTCTTCATGATAAGTCGAATATGGCATGGCTGGACAACGCCTGAAAACGCCAACGCTTATGAAAAACTCCTCAGGCATGAAATAATCGAGGGCTTCATCGACCGTAAGATTGACGGTTTCAGAAGAATGCACATCCTTCGACGGATTCTTGGCGAAGAGGTGGAGTTCACCACTATCATGTGGTTTGACTCCATTGATTCCATTCGAGTCTTCGCTGGAGAAAACTATGAAGCTTCAGTTGTCCCTCCAGAAGCAAGAGCATTACGCGCGCGCGGGAAACACTTTTATGGTAACATTCCATTGAAACTCACGCAAAGAACACAGGGAGTGAATTAAATGGGAAAATACGAGGATACTCTGAAAGAGATTGAGACCACGATTGGATTAGTACCCGGTTTTATGAAGGCCTTAGCAGATGATGTTCTGATTAAAGAATGGCCTCTCTTCAAGAAATACGTCTTGGGAGAATCAAAAATTCCGGCTAAGTACAGGGAAATGATAGGGTTGGCTATCGCTGCAAACACTAGATGTCCGTACTGTACGCTTTTCCATACAGGAGCAGCAAAGCTACATGGTGCCAGCGATGATGAACTACAGGAGATCTATTTCCTGTCTAGTTTATCTGGTAGATGGAGCACGATGTTATTCGCACAACAATATGATCTAGAAAAGTTCACTGAAGAGTTCCACAAGATAGGCGCACACCTCCATAAATAACTGACTAAGAGGAATTTGCTCGAAATTACTAGCTCATTTCCCCTATTTTTCTAACACGTGCGCGCGCGAAAGTTTGAATTATGCATATTAGTATGAACTCGTTGAGGTACGGCATATCCGTGTACGACTCGGCCTATCTCTCCCTGGGCGTGGCGAAAGACATCCCCGTCTACACGGCCGATCGGAGACTGATCGACAAGGTGAGACACCGGTTCCTCAGGCACATATCTTCGTACTGACACCCCACAGAAAGATCTGAGATATTCGATAGGTACATTTTCTGGAGGGAGAGATTGGGGGCTTCTGTAGCCTCAGACGAGAGTTCGAATCTCTCCCGGGTTACTATTGAATATTTAGTGAAAATGTGGGTTACATGGGTTTAAACCTGTTCTCGTTTAAGGGGCTCAATGATGACTTGGAGCACAGTTCACTCTTAAACGGTCTCGGTTGAATGGGAGATGGCGGTCTCGCCTGTTGAGTACCCCTCCATGTCGGTTGAAACCGACATCATCGGAAAAGGTTCATAAGCGCCACCGAAAGCTACTT
>JABXJZ010000483.1 GCA_013375335.1 Desulfobacterales bacterium | reverse complement strand
CGGGTCCCAGGCTTAAGGTTGAGGGGATCTTTGATATCGTTATACAGAGCGATGAGACTGAAGGCATCGGTGTCGCCATAGTATCTTTGTGCGATACCGAACAGAGAATCTCCCTTTCTCACAGTGTGGAGTATCTCAACGGGGATAACGATCATCATACCAGGAGAAAGGGATCTGGGATCCTTGATTCGATTTAGTTTTGCAAGGGCCCGAGATTTCCTCGGGTCATTGAGATATTTCTTCGCAATAAGAGCGAGGGTATCCCCCTTTTTCACGCGATGAAGCTTTACCTCGGGGATGACAACCCTTCGACCTGGTTTGATATTACGGGGATCGCTGACCCCATTGTACTCCATAAGGACGATAGCCTTTGCAGGATCACCATAGTAGTGTTTAGCCACTGTGGCGAAATTTTCTCGCTTTCGCATGGTGTGGTACATCAGTGCATGACAGGGGGTTGCCAGAGCCAATAGGAAGGCGATAATCACGCAGGTCTTTCTCATTACCGTTGGCTTATTCAATTTCATGATCCCATTTTCACCATGATCAGACGCTCTTCTCTGGGGCTTAAGTCAACCTCCATGGTTCTGGAACCGAATGTGGAATGAGTAAAGAGGAGGCGGTGTCTCCCAGGGACCAGCACAATAGGATCTGCCATAGGTGTTGTGGCCGCGTATTTGCCGTCCACATGTATTTTGGCCCAAGGGTAGGCCACTATTTTAAGCCGGCCGTAGTCTCCGGGGTTGTAATGGGGGGCCTTTTTTTGAATCCGGGTGAGCCACTTTTCAGGACGAATAACGCCGTGACTCTTTAGCTGGCCATAACCAAAGATAGCAGCCACCACGGCAGCCACCGCAACGGCCCATCTCCATTTTCTGAAAAGGATAAAAGACTCTTTTGGAATCTTTTGTTCATTGGAGAACACGGTCGTAACAAACTGAGAGAGAACCCGGTCTCCCCTGGAGCTTGTCTTGGGGAGAAGCTTCTCTAGGGCCAGCTTCAGGTCCTCCATGTTTTGAAACCTTCGCCGGGGTTTTTTTCTTATGCATCGGAGGATAATCCGTTGAAGGCGCCAGGAGATATCGCCATTGATCATCTTGGGCCATCTGGGTCTTTTTTCAAGGATCTTGGTGATCACCCCTTCGATGTCGTCCGCCACGAAGGGACGGGTTCCGGTCGCCAGTTCGTACAAAACGACGCCGAGGGAAAAGATGTCAGATCTCTCATCTGGCCTCTCGCCCTTGACCTGTTCTGGCGACATGTAGGCAGGGGTTCCAAAGGACACGCCTTTCCGGGTCAGCGTGGGTTCCTTGGGTGTATAGGCAACCCCGAAGTCTGTCAGCTTTACTTCCCCTCGACGGGTGATGAAGATATTGCTCGGTTTGACGTCCC
>JABXJZ010000016.1 GCA_013375335.1 Desulfobacterales bacterium | reverse complement strand
TTATCCTTTTCCCTCAAATGAGGAAGAAGTGACCTGTCGCCCTTAAGATAATCTTTTTGAGTGCACAGTCCGCATAGAATCTTGGATTTTGCAAATTGATCACGTTAATGAAAATGGCAACTGACAAAACCCAAATTTCAAATCAAATCCAAATGCCTCAATATCAATACAGTCCCATTCCACCTTTGGATTTTGACATTTATTCCCCCTTTGGAACTTTGGCATTTGACATTCTCAAGATATGGTGCCAGTTCAAACAGAAGCCTTCTTGAGGTCCCTATATGTCTTTTGAAATCTTCTTCTCTCTCAGGTACTTGAAGGCAAAGAGAAAGCAAGGATATATCTCTGTCATAACTGGTATTTCCACTTTAGGGATAATGATAGGGGTTATGGCCCTGATTGTGGTCTTGGCAGTGATGAACGGTTTCAGGGAAGATTTGATGAACAAGATACTTGGTGTAAATTCTCATCTCCTTATCATGAGCTATAGGGGTGGTATAGAGGATACAGAAGCTGTTATCAAGAAAGCCTTGGAGGTAGATGGTGTTCTTTCAGCAACACCTTTTATTTATAGCCAGGTAATGATTAAGAATGCCGGCAATATCTCAGGGGCTATTCTAAGGGGTCTGGATCCAGCCACAGCTGGTAGTGTCATTAACATTGACTCGATGATAGAGGGAGGGTCACTTGAGCTCCTCAAGGGGTCCGAGTATGAGCCTCGCGGAATCATCCTCGGTAGCGAATTATCCAAACGGATAGGAGCGCTTCCAGGGGATACCGTAACCCTGGTATCACCAATAGGTAAACTGACGCCATTAGGGAGGATGGCCAATGAAGGTAAATTTAGCGTAAAGGCCCTTTTTGAGTCCGGGATGTATGAGTTTGATAGTTCGATGGTTTACCTCTCTTTAACTGGTGCCCAGGACTTTCTCTCTCTTGGAGATGAGGTAACGGGAATCGAGCTAAAGGTTAGAGACATAGATAAGAGTGACAAGATAGGCGAGATTGTTCAGGACAAGCTCGGCTATCCTTACTGGACCAAGGACTGGAAGATGATGAACAAGAGCCTCTTTTCCGCCTTAAAGCTCGAAAAGTTGGCTATGTTTATTATTCTGATCATGATAGTTCTCGTAGGCGCATTCAACATAATCAGTTCCTTGGTTATGTTGGTTATGGAAAAGACTCGCGATATCGCAATACTGAGAACTATGGGGACATCATCAAAGAGTATCATGTCCATCTTTATCTTTCAGGGCCTATTCGTTGGTCTTGTCGGTACCTTATTGGGGCTTATCTCGGGATCCTTTCTCTGTCATCTCCAGGCAAGATACCAGCTTATTAAGCTTTCTCCAGACGTATATTATATAACTATCCTGCCTATTAGAATGGAATGGTTAGATGTTGTCTTAATCGCACTGGCTGCAATAGTTATCTCTTTCATCGCCACTATTTACCCTTCCTGGCAGGCCTCCAAAGTTAATCCTGTAGAGGCATTGAGATATGAATAAGGATGAAGCCATACTCCGGATAGAAAATATCCATAAGAGCTTTGAAAATAATGGCAAGATAGTTCAAGTGCTTAAGGGGATTGATTTACAAGTATTGCCAGGTGAATCCCTTGCCATAACAGGAGCGTCCGGAGCTGGCAAGTCAACCCTACTTAATATTATAGGAACATTGGAGGCACCATCTCAGGGTGAGGTCTTTTTCAATGACTGCAATGTCTATCGGATGGATGAGGTGGGCCTCAGTAAGATCAGAAATCGGGAAATAGGCTTTGTCTTTCAGTTGCATCATCTCCTTCCTGAGTTTAACGCCGAGGAAAACGCCATGATTCCCGCCCTTATATCCGGCTATAGCAAGAGGGAATCCGCTGAAATGGCCGCAGCTATACTGTCACAGATGGGTTTGAAGGAAAGGCTGGGCCACAGAGTTGGGGAACTTTCTGGAGGAGAACAGCAAAGGGTTGCGATTGCCAGGGCATTAATTATGGGACCTAAATTGCTGTTAGCAGATGAGCCCACGGGGAACCTGGACAAGGTGACCGGTAATGAGATAACAAAGCTGCTACTGCGCCTTAATAAGACCAAAGGCCTAGCCTTAGTCATAGCTACCCATAATCTGGAGCTAGCCCGCCAGATGTCCAAACAGTTGCTATTAGTAGATGGCAGGTTCGCGTAGAGTTACTCATTAGTTGTGTCTTCTAATCCGCCTGCAGCGAGCAACTAGTAAGCAGAAAACAGCAAGCAGCACAAGTGAGTTCATGATCCATAGGATTTCCTCCTACTTTGGCTACCTATTGATATTGGGGCCTTTCCCTCTGTTGTTATTCCTAATCCAGCTTTTGATGCCTACTACTGTAAAGGCGGAGTTGTTAGACAAGATAGCGGTTCTTCCCTTCAGGATTTACATGCTAAAGCCCATGGATCACCTCGTTTCAGGCCTCCAAGAGATGTTAATAGCAAGGTTGAGGAGGCAGGGATTTGATCTTCTCGATACGGCGACAATAGATAAGAGTAGACTACCGAGGATAGAAATAGCTGATTTAGACCTCGTGAGGAGGGTGGCGGAGGAAGAAGGGATCGACTGGTTAATAAAGGGGAGTCTCACCCAGATTGGAGAAAAGATCAGTGTTGACCTTGCTATGCTTCCCAGGACAACGGAAAGGCGGCCTTCATTCATCTATGTTTCAGGAGAGAAGATGGCCGACTTAGCTCAGATAATGGACAAGGTAGCAGTAGCGATAAAAAACCGGATCAAAGGCATTGTCACGATAGACTCGGTCCATGTTACGGGAAATAAGAGGATTGAGACTGACGCCATCCTCGCGGCCATTGAGAGCCAAGGGGGGGCAATATACGACCCAAGCGCCCTCGATAAGGACCTCAGGTCAATATACCATATGGGTTTTTTCGAGGATATCGAGATAGATGTTGAGGACGGCCCCGGAGGTAGAATAGTCAGCTTCAAGGTTACTGAGAAACCGTCGATTGGTAAGATTACATTTGAGGGGAACAAGAAGATCGAGCGAGAGGATCTGATGGAGGTCTTAGGTATTAGGAAATACTCCATCCTGAATAGGAAGGCCATCAAGGATAGTATTGAGAGGTTAAGAGATCATTACCATCAAAAGGGGTACTACAATGTTGAGATAAGTGAAAGGGTCGAGGATCTTCCCGACAATGAGGTTGCCTTAATTTATCGGATCAAGGAGGGAGACAAGGTCAGTATAAGGGAGATTAGATTTGCGGGGAATGTCGACGTTAGTGATGATGATCTAAAGGATCTCATGGAGACAAGCGAAAAGGGGTTTTTCTCGTTTGTCACTGAGTCCGGCCACCTGGATAGAAAACAATTAGAGAGTGATATATCCAAGGTAAAGTCGTTTTACCATAACAACGGTTACATAAAGGCCCGGGTAGGGGAGCCGGAGATCTCTTACAAAAAAGATGAGGGGCTCACCATTGCCATTGAGATCCATGAGGGCCCTCAATATAGTATTGGCACGGTGGGTATTGAGGGGGATCTCATAAAAGAGGTCGATGAGCTCTATGGGGCGCTTAGAATAGAGAAGGAGAAGGTATACAATAGGGAAGCCATCAGGTCTGACACCTTAACCTTGAGCGAGATTTATGCGGACGAAGGCTATGCCTTTGTTGATGTCTCCCCTGAGATCAAAGAGGATGATAGAGAACAGAAGGTTGATATCATGTACCGGATTTCGAAGGGAAAGAAGGTGAGGTTTGAGAGGATAATAATCACCGGAAATGACAAGACGAGGGATAAGGTTATTCGAAGGGAGCTAAAGGTTGTAGAGGGCGGGTATTTCAGTGGAAAGCTGTTGAGGAGGAGCGGTCAGAACCTTCACCGCCTCGGTTTCTTTGAGGAGTTGAATGTTAACACGAAAAAAGGGAGCAATGACGAGGAGATGATCCTTGATGTGCACGTCAAGGAGAGGGCAACCGGTATGTTTTCCTTTGGCGCCGGATATAGCTCGGTGGAAAAAACTATCGGGATGCTGGAAATATCACAGACCAACCTCTTTGGCCTCGGGCAGTCCTTATCGGCTCGGGCCACGGTGAGTACAAAGGCCACGAGATATACCTTGAGCTTTACCGAGCCGTGGCTCTTTGACAGGCCTTTGTTATTGGGAGTGGATCTGTATGACTGGCAATATGAGTATGACGAATACACCAAGGACAGTTCAGGTGGGAGATTAAGGTTTGGTTTTCCCTTGGGACTTGAGTTCACCACGGGCTCAGTTATGTATACCTATGATGATGCTGAGATCTCGGATGTCGCTGAAACAGCCTCTCAGGAGTTACAGGATATGGTGGGAAGACATCTGACAAGCAGTCTGACCTTTGGCATATCCAGGGATAGCAGGGATAGACGATGGAATACCAGGAGGGGCTCCTTTAACTCCCTATCGGTAGAGTATGCGGGTGGCTTCCTCGGAGGAGATAACTATTTTACCAAATTCCTCCCAAGATCAGCATGGTTTTTCCCTTTTTTCTTGGATTCGGCATTCTCCGTTCAGGGAAGATGGGGCTATGTTCACCAGAGGTCAGGGGGCGAGTTGCCCGTTTACGAAAAATTTAGAGTGGGGGGAATGAATACGGTCAGGGGTTTTGAGTATGCCTCTATTTCACCCGTTGATCCGGATACCGGTGACAGGATAGGTGGGGAGAAGATGATGGTCTATAACCTTGAATTCCAGTTTCCCATTGCGAAGGAGCAGGGGGTTATGGGCGTCTTATTCTTCGATGCGGGAAATGTCCTTACGAAGGACGAGAGCTTCACCTTCGAGGGAATCAGGATGGGTGCTGGGGGCGGGATAAGATGGTATTCACCAGTCGGGCCTCTGCGGTTGGAATGGGGATATAATCTTGACCCGGAGCCTGATGAGCCATCAAGCAACTGGGAGTTTACTATTGGAACGCCATTTATGTGAGTGTTTGTTGCGTATAGCGTGATGGAACCTGACACACGCGTTAAGGCGGTAAGCCTTAAGGCAGGGCTACGTCATAGTAAAACCTGACATATTGATCTTTTGTCTCATTTGTGGGTGTGGGTATCTTTTTTTTTCATTATGCCCCTGGCCCGGACCTGGCTTGTAAGGCATGACTATGGGGACTTCAGCTGCGAAATAATGCAGCGGCCGTACGATATTCCAGAAACTTCGCGCCAGGGCGGGCCTCACATGGTTCAGACTAGGGGGCGACTCGACGTGAGCTTTCGACCTGAGCTCAAGCCGAAGGGCTCGCCGAAACGTTTCAAAATGGTTTATATAGATGGAGCCTATTATTCTAAGGCTTATGGCGCAATAAACCATTTTGAAACGACCCAATAAAGCTTGGCGTTATAGGGCATAATGAAAAAAAAGATACCCATACCCTGGACTTTGACGTTACCCTGAAAGGGTTATGAATTCGTGTTGACACAGGATAAGTAACCAGAAATAATAAAAATTCATGGTAGCGATAGGGGATCATGCGTCCTGTTTCGAGGGGGAGAGCCGGCAAACTCAATAAACCCAAGTAACTGAATTAACAGAGCCATGTCTTTACAGGAGATAGTTATCAAGGGGGCCAGACAGCATAATCTTAAGGATATAGACGTCCGTATCCCCAGGAACAAAGTGGTTGTGATTACAGGCGTGTCTGGTTCCGGTAAATCAACCCTTGCCTTTGATACAATCTATGCGGAGGGCCAGAGGCGGTATGTGGAGTCACTTTCTACCTATGCCAGGCAATTCCTGGAACAGATGGATAAGCCAGACGTGGATTCCATTGAAGGCCTTTCTCCTGCCATCTCTATCCAGCATAGGTCTACGAGCAAGAACCCCAGGTCAACTGTTGGCACGGTTACGGAGATCTATGATTATTTGAGGCTTCTCTTTGCCCGGATTGGGCATCCCTTTTGTCCAAGATGTAGCATTCCCATCACATCTCAGGGTGTGCAGCAGGTTGTTGATCAGGTCATGAAGTTTGAGGCTGGGAGCAAGATCCAGATCTTATCCCCCTTAGTAGACGGCAGGAAAGGGGAACACGCCAATCTCTTTGAGCGTTTGAGAAGGGAAGGATTTGTAAGGGTCCAGGTGGATGGAGATATCATATCGCTTGACTCTGACATCAGGCTGGACAAAAGCAAGAAGCACATTATCAGGGTAGTTGTTGATAGATTAACAGTAAGCCAGACCATAAGGAGGAGGCTCACCGACTCGCTGGAGCTGGCATTTTCTCTATCAGATGGGTTGGCTATTGTTGATCTGATAGGGGAGAAGGAGTTTCTCTTTAGCCAGAAGGCAACATGTTCGGTATGTGGCTTCAGCTTTCCCCAGCTAGCTCCCCAGATGTTTTCCTTTAACAATCCCTTAGGGGCATGCAGGGAATGTGGTGGGATCGGAACCAAGATGTATTTCGATCCCGAGTTAATTGTTCCAGATCCGGATCTGTCCATACGGGAGGGCGCAATTGCACCATGGGGGGATAGGTATTCGGTGCATTTTCAACAGATGCTGGATTCCCTCGCCCAATATTACCAGATTGATATACACACGCCTTTCACGGAACTCCCAGAGCAGGTTCAAAGGGCCCTTCTTTACGGTTTGGGAGAGGAAGAGGTGGGGCCCTTCGAGGGTATTATACCAGAGCTTGACAGGAGGTACCATGAGGCGGATTCTTCAATTTCCAGGCACGAGATAGAGGGGTTTATGAATATCAGGCCCTGCCCTGTATGCAATGGGGCGAGATTGAGGCCTGAAAGCCTTGCCGTGAAGATAGATGGAGAATCCATCGCTGCGGTCACCTCCTTGTCCATTGACAGAGCCCTGGAATACCTTCAAGGGCTCAAGCTGACAGAGAAAGAGGAGATAATAGGGCGTCAAATACTCAAAGAGATCACCAAAAGGCTCGGCTTTTTGAAGAGCGTCGGGCTGGATTACATTTCTCTTGATAGGTCTATACCCACCCTGTCAGGCGGGGAGGAGATGCGGATCAGGTTGGCCACCCAGATTGGTTCAGGCCTATCCGGTGTCCTGTATGTTTTGGATGAACCGAGCATCGGATTGCACTACAGGGACAACAGCAGGCTGTTACGCACCCTCAAACGATTGAAGGAATTGGGTAATACCGTGCTGGTTGTGGAGCACGATCCTGAGACTATCCTGTCAGCGGATTATGTGGTGGACATGGGGCCGGGGGCTGGCCGGATGGGGGGTCAGGTAGTCTGTACCGGCAAGCCCGCCGACATAGTGAAAGACGAGAGGTCATTGACTGGTCAGTATCTTTCAGGAAGGCTCTCTATTCCTGTTCCGAAAGTCAGGAGGAAGGGTAAGGGAAAGGAGATAGTTATTGAGGGTGCGGCTGAAAATAACCTCAAACGTATTGATGTGGCTATCCCTCTAGCAACCTTTACCTGTATTACAGGGGTCTCGGGCTCTGGCAAAAGCAGCCTGATAACTCAGATTCTCTATCCTGCCCTCACCCAGAGGCTTTACCGTTCAAAGGAAAGGGTTGGCCAGATGAGGCGGATCAGGGGTGTGCAATATCTGGATAAGGTCATAAACGTAGATCAAAGCCCTATTGGAAGGACCCCGAGGTCTAATCCAGCGACCTACACCGGGGTATTTACGCATATCCGGGAGCTATTCTCGAGGGTGCCGGAGTCCAGAGCTCGGGGATATAGGTCAGGTAGGTTCAGCTTCAATGTAGAGGGAGGAAGGTGTGAGGCTTGCAGGGGTGATGGGATCATCAAGATCGAGATGCATTTCCTGCCAGATGTATATGTTACCTGTGATGTCTGTAAGGGGCTCAGGTACAATCGCGATACCCTTGAGATACGGTATAAAGGAAGGAACATTACAGATGTGTTGGATATGACAGTAATGGAGGCCATGCTGTTTTTTTCCCGTATCCCCCCTATGCGAGAGAAATTGGAGACCCTTTTTAACGTTGGGCTTGGCTACATAAAACTCGGGCAGTCTGCTACGACTCTCTCGGGCGGTGAAGCACAGAGGATAAAACTGGCCAGGGAGTTGGGGAAGAAGAATACTGGAAGGACCCTCTATCTCTTGGATGAGCCTACCACGGGCCTGCATTTTGCAGACATACAGAAACTCTTGGATGTCCTAAATCACCTTGTCGATCTGGAAAACACGGTGGTAGTAATAGAGCATAATATGGATGTCATTAAGTCAGCCGATTATATAATTGATCTGGGTCCGGAAGGAGGAGAGAAGGGGGGTGCTATTGTTGGGATTGGCGCTCCTGAGGAAATCGCTACTATTCATCAATCCTATACCGGCCAGTTTCTAAAAAAGGCCTTGTCAGGGCATCATGCTTGACAGAGAACCTGGAAAGATTGTACCGTTACCGTGGCCTCTGAAAAAGGGAATGGAACACCTTCACCGTTTACCTACCATTTCAAGAGACACGTGGAAAGCCCTACAAAAGGCAGTTTCTTGTGTCTGTTGTGTTTCTTGTGTTAAGACCCTATAAACTCAATAAACCCAACGAACTCAACAAACTCTTCAAAGGGGAGATTGACCATGGCCAAGAAGGTACTCAATGTGGAGGATGATGTTCATACAAGAATATTTGTCTCAACTGTCTTGGAGAGAAATGGCTATACACCGATCTTGGCCAAGGATGGTGAGGAGGGGATGAGGAAGATAGGAGAAGAGAGGCCAGATCTCATTATCCTGGATATACTGATGCCAAAAGAATGTGGCATTAAGATGTATCGCGAATTAAAGACCGATCCATCCTTCAAGGATATCCCGGTTATTATACTGTCCGCGGTATCTAAAAGGACATTTCTGCGGTCACAGGAGGCCTTGACCGAGTTTGGTGATGAAACCGTACCAGAGCCTCAGGCATACCTCGAGAAACCGGTAGAGCCAGAAGATCTGGCTGAAATCCTGAAGAAGATCTTAGGCTAATCCAGGGCAGGAGGATGCGGTTGCTATGAAGATCACCAAGATACTTTTTGTTACCGATTTTGAGGAGTTATTGTTCAATGCCTTACAATCATTGATGGGACTTAGAAAGGCAGGGTTGAATCATGTGGTATTGCTCCATGTAATACCTAGGGAGAAGGTAGCAATGAGGAGGGGTATCGGCTACCTCAAGCAGGAAGAGCGTAAGCTACGGGAGATAGCCAATATTCGGTTTATTGATTGGGCCGAAACACTCTTTGAGCAAGGCATGGAGGTTGGGGCTCATATAGCGGTTGGCAATACCGTGCCAAAGGTCCTGTCCGTTGCTGAAGATGAGGGAGTGGATCTCATTGTGATCGCTCGGAGGAAGAGGGGCAAACTTGAGGAACTTTACGCGGGTTCTGAAACATCGGACCTTCTCAGAAAGACAGTTAGACCTGTGTTGATTTACAATTACATCTCCCAATCTGGGAGGGTGGGCGAGAACCCATTTGAGAGGCTTCTATTAGCGCTTGATTGGTCTTTATCTTCGGAAAGGGCTCTTGACCTTGTCCTGGCTTTGAAGGGTACAGTGAAAAGGGTAGATATCATTCATGTGGTCAGCGAGAAGGATATTGGAAAACTCTCCAAGACAGAAATACAAAAATTGGAGAGGGAGAATAAGAAGAGATTGAACGATGTATGTGATGTTCTAGTTAAACAAAGATCTGATGTCCGGTCCCATCTTTATATTGGCAAAATAGAAGAGCAGATCAGAAAGGGGGCATGGGAGTATAGGGCTACTATGATTGTCCTGGGAACAGGAAGTAAAAGTATCTGGAAGGAGAGGTGGTCTGGCAGCGTATCGCATACCCTGGCTGAGAGGTCAGAGTTACCGCTCCTTGTTATACCTGCCGAGATTAAATAACATAGATTATGGAAATAAAGAAGGTTCTCTTCGCAACAAATCTTAAAGAGCCAACCTATAATCTATTTGAAGGATTACTGCGTATAAAGAGGATTGGACTTGAGGAAATAATCCTTCTTTCTCATAGCCCATCCGATGATCTAAGGGAAAGATTATCTAAACATGGAATCAACCTAAGGAGAGTTGAGGGATTGGGATCACTTGTTTCCAGGATCTTAGATTCAGCTCAGAGAGAGGACGTATCGCTTATTGTGGCGAATCTCAAAAGGGAAAAAGGTGGGTTTTTTAGGGGTTCTATAGCCAAAAGTCTCATAAGAAATACTCACCTCCCCCTCCTGATTGCCTATGAAGATGGTAAAGAAACTAGCCGCCCGAAAAAGGGCATATTTGATACTGTAGTCCTTGCCACGGACTGGTCTGCACCGGCTCAAAGGGCATTGAATTATATTATGGTTTTGAAGGATATTATAGGGGTACTGGATATGGTTTATGTCTTAAATGAGAAGCTGACGGTGAGGGATATCCGGGAATTGAAGGTGAGACTTGATCATATTAGAAAGATATGTTTGGGGGAAAAGATAGATGCTGAATCCCATATCTATGCTGGGAAGACACCAGAGGAGATCTTGCTAGCGGCAAAGGACTATAAAGCTACTGCTATTGTAATGGGAACTGGGTCCAAGGGTACTATCAAAGAGATATTTTCAGGCTCTGCATCTTATAGGGTAGCAGAAAAGACCTCTCTCCCTGTTTTGATTATTCCGTGACTAAAAATAGGCCTTCAGCAGTCAGCAATCAGCTGCAAGGCGTAAGTGCTGAAGGCTGACCGCTGATGGCTTACAAATTAAGGAAGGGATAGATATGGAAGTTACCATATTGGTGCAAGCAATAGATAAGGCCTTCGAGATTCTCGAGAAGGCCACAAATGAGGAAAAGGCCAGAAATGAGGCTAGAGAATTACTGTACACTTCTGCTAAATTCACCAGTGAAACAAAATTTCTCGCAGAAAAACGAGAGGCCAGGGCTCTTCTATCGGGTGCTCAGCAATCGAGATTGGCATTGCGGAATTTCGTTTTGACATTCTTTTTCCTCTTTGCCTTTTGGATCTTGCTCTCAGCTCGGTTTGATGCTTTTCATCTTACCCTTGGGATTATTTGCTCAATTCTTGTTGCTTACTTGTCTCACGACCTACTGTTTTTTAACATTAGACTCGGAGACTTTAGGATTGAGGCGCGGAGATTCTTTGCTGCTGCTCCCTGGTTTCTGAGCCAGATTTTCAGAGCAAACCTCCACGTGGCCTACCTGGCGCTGTCTCCAAAGATGCCTGTAGACCCGCAAATACTACGGTTTAGGACGAAATTAGAGAGTGACATCTCCTGGGTTGCCTTAGCCAATTCCATTACCCTTACCCCGGGTACTATTACTGTGGATATTAGAGAAGGGGAGTTTTTTGTACATGCCCTGGACAGAAAGGTTGCCTATGAGCTTAGCACCGGAGAAATGGAAGATAAGATTGCTCATGTCTTAATGGAAGCAGACCACGTCTATATTCAGGACGTATTGGACGTATCACGGATATTTGGGGCACTCAAGTGATCAAGTTACTAGTTGCTCGTTACTCGTGACTCGTCGCTGGTTCGTATATATAAACTTAGAACTAGGTGACGGTATTGAAACCGAAGAGTTACAGAGATCTAGAAATCTATAAATTGTCATACGAATTGGCCATCAAGATACACCAGATATTGTTAAGATTACCGAAATATGAACTTTATGAGGAAGGTAGTCAGATAAGAAGATCCTCAAAAGGGGTCTGTTTGTGTATTGTAGAGGGATACGGAAGAAGGAAGTACAAGAATGAATTTGTTAAATTCCTAATTTACGCTCAAGCATCCTGCGATGAAACTGAACTTCATCTGAAATTTATACGCGACTCAGGATATATCAATGAGCATCTTTATGATGGGCTAAAAGAGGAAAATGACAAACTAGGAAGGGAAATTAATAGGTTCATTCGATATGTTGAAACCCAATGGGAACGAGAAGCAATCAACGAGCAACAAGCAACTAGTAACGAGTAACTAGGAAATGACAAGGGCTACAGATGATATCATTATAAGGACAGTAGCCAGGATACTTATACCATTTATCCAGCTCTATGCCCTTTATGTGATCATGCATGGTCACCATAGCCCAGGAGGAGGCTTCCAGGGGGGAGTTATTTTGGGTGCGAGCTTTATCCTGTACCTTCTAACCCATGGTCTTGAGGAGGCCAAGACCAGGATGTCTGAAGTGAAGGCCACCCTATTTAGCTCTATCGGACTATTGATCTTTTCGGGAATTGGATTGCTATGTCTCATTTTGGGAAGCAATTATCTGGATTATGGAGAGCTCTCCACCATCCTAAAGGTAATACCAGCCCAGGCAAGGTCTCTTGGTATCCTCGGGGTTGAGATTGGCGTCGGAATTGGCGTAATGGCGGTTATGTTTTCCATCTTTTTTGATATATCCACAGGCGGAAGTATTCCAAATGATGGGGAAAATCTAGGGGAAAGAGATGAATAGCTTCTTCTTATTTCAAGGAATGGGTTTGTTTGCCCTTGTTTTACTTTGTCTTTATAGAGGAGCATTTGGGCCTGGTGTGCTAAACAGGATCGCAGGTATCTGTGCCATTGGTACCAAGACACTGGTTGTTTTATTGCTGATGGGTTTTATCTATGACAGGGTGGAGATGTTTGTAGATATCAGTATGGTATATGCCTTCCTCAATTTCATTGGTACGATTACCGCAGCCAAATACCTGGAAAGGAAGGGAGAGCTCCCATGAATGTTCAACAAATACTTTCTCTTCCCTTTCTCCTTTTGGGTTTCTTTTTCTTTATAGCAGCGACGGTAGGGCTTTTACGCTTTCCTGATTTTTTTTGCCGTCTCCACGCAACCGGTAAAGGTGATACCATGGCAGTCCTTTTATCGTTGATAGGACTCGGTATCTATCAGGGTTTTTCCCTTACAGGTATGAAGATAGTCTTTATTGCAGTATTCATGTTTCTTGCTCAACCCACCGCTACACATGCCATCGCCAGGGCAGCCATGAGATGTGGCCAGGAGCCATGGGTTAAAGGAAAAGGGGAAACAAAATGATAGCGGCCTTTGATCTCGT